>DASRDL010000152.1:0-6380 GCA_035652635.1 Hyphomicrobiaceae bacterium
CCTGATCAGCGCGCTGCACAAGTCGGTGCGCGGCTCCGACCCGGACGCCGCGCTCTACTGGCTGGCGCGCATGCTCACCGCCGGCGAGGACCGGCTCTACATCGCCCGCAGGCTGGTGCGCATGGCGATCGAGGACATCGGTCTCGCCGACCCGCAGGCCGTCGTGCAGGCGCTGGCCGCCAAGGACGTGTTCGACTTCCTCGGCAGCCCCGAGGGAGAGCTGGGTCTCGCGCAGGCCGTCGTCTATCTTGCCACCGCGCCCAAGTCGAACGCGGCTTATGTCGCCTTCGGTGGCGCCATGCGCTCGGCCAAGGAGAGCGGCAGCCTGTCGCCGCCCAAGCACATCCTCAACGCCCCGACCCGACTGATGGAGCAGCAGGGCTACGGCGCCGGCTACGCTTACGATCACGACACGGCCGAGGCCTTCTCCGGCCAGAGCTACTTCCCCGACGGCATGGCGCGCGAGCAGTTCTACGATCCGCAGGGGCGTGGCTTCGAGGCCGAGATCAGGCGGCGGCTGGAGCATTGGGCGAAGCTGCGCGCCGAGCGCGGCGGCGGATAGGGTGCAAGACACGACGCCGCATTGCACCGATTGTACGCTCGCTTCGGCGCAATGCGGCTGACGCCTTTTGCGCCCTACGCCCCCTGCGCGATTGCCCTATAGTCGGCACCTGAGTCGCAGCCATCGCAAGCCCTGGAACCGCCACGTGGCCAAGTCCGCAACCCTGCCCGACCGCCGCACGGCTGCCGCGGCCACGCCGTGGCCGCGCGGCGTGGAGCCGACCTCCGAATACCAGGCGGCCTACGACTATCTGAGAGACGGCGACGGCCATCTCTTCGTCACGGGGCGCGCCGGCACCGGCAAGTCGACCCTGCTCGCCTGCCTCAGGGAGATGATTGCCGCCGAGATGGTGGTGCTGGCGCCGACCGGGCTCGCCGCGGTCAACGTCGGCGGCCAGACCATCCATTCCTTCTTCGGCTTCCCGCCGCGCCTCATCCGCCCGGACGACATCCGCCGCAGCCGCAACGGCCGGCTCATGCGGCGCCTCCAGTTCCTCGTCATCGACGAGGTGTCGATGGTGCGCTCCGACCTGATGTGGGCCATCGACCAGTCGTTGCGGCTCAACCGCGGGCGGCCGCGCGAGGCCTTCGGCGGCGTCAGGCTGGCGCTGTTCGGCGACCTGCATCAGCTGCCGCCCGTGGTCAACGATGCCGAGGTGGCCGCCCACCTGGAGTCGGAGCACGGCGGTCCGTTCTTCTTCAGCCACGCCGCCCTCGGCGAGGGAGCCGGCACGGCCCTGATCGAGCTCGGGCACGTCTTCCGCCAGCGCGACGAGGCACTGCTCGGCGTGCTCAACAAGATCCGCGAAGGCGACGCGGACGAGGACGATCTCGCCCTCCTCAACACGCGCGTGCACCCCATCCGCACCCTATCGGACGGCGAGCCCTACGTGATCCTCACCCCCACCAACGCCGCCGCCGGGCGCATCAACCTCGCCTACCTCGATGCCCTGCCCGGCGAGCCGCGGCCCTATCACGGTACGACTACCGGCGAGTTCAACGATGCCGCGCGACCCACCGACGACACCCTGATGCTCAAGCCCGGCGCCAAGGTCATGCTGTTGCGCAATGATCCCGACCGGCGCTGGGTCAACGGCACCATCGCCCGCGTCTCGCGGCTCGCCGACAACCGCGTGTGGATCGAGGTGGGCGGCGAGGAGCACGAGATCGAGCAGGTGTCGTGGGAGAGCCGGCGCTACGCCTTCGACAGCGCGGCGGAGAAGATCGTGGAGACCGTGGCCGGCACCTTCACCCAGTTCCCGCTGCGCCTCGCCTGGGCGCTCACCATCCACAAGAGCCAGGGGTTGACGCTCGACAACGTCTACATCGATCTCGGCCGCGGCACTTTCGCCCACGGCCAGGCCTACGTAGCCTTGTCGCGCTGCCGGTCGCTCGACGGCCTGGCCCTGGCGCGGCCCCTGCGACCGGGCGACATCCTGTTCGACCCCGCCGCCACCGGCTACCGACGTGCCTTCGGCGCCCTGACGTAGGCAGGGAATAGTGAATAGTGAATAGAAGTCGAAAGCGCACGCGCGTGCCCACTCCCTGCTCCCCGTTCGCCCAATTCCCGCCACGGCGATGCTGCCTGCCCGTCAAGGGCAAAAAACGCGCGAGCGCATCCCTGTCGAAGACGCTATAATGACAGCCATGCTGGGGTCTCCTTCCAAGGTGCGCGTGCGAAGCGGCAAGCCGGCCGATGCGGCCGCGCTGTCGCGCATCTTCAAGGAGGCCTGGCAGCTCGCCTATCGCGGCATCATCCCGCACCTGCATCTGGAGAGCATGATCCGCCAGCGCACGCCCGAGTGGTGGCGCGACGCGCTGCGATCCGGCGACTCGGCGCTCGTGCTGGAGATGGCCGGCACGGTGGCGGGCTATGCCACCATCGGCAGCTCGCGCCAGAGGGGGCCCTTCCAGGGCGAGATCTACGAGCTCTACCTCGACCCGATCTATCAGGGCCTGGGGCTCGGCGAGCACCTGTTCGAGGGATGTCGCCACGCCCTCGACATGCGCAAGCTCAACGGCCTCATCGTGTGGGCCCTGCTCGACAATACGGCCGCTTGCGACTTCTACTGGCGCCGCGGCGGCCGCCCGGTCGCCAACGCCTACACCAAGATCGGCGGCGAGCGGCTGGAGAAGATCGCCTTCGCCTGGCGCTGAGCGGCGCCGGCGCGGCGCTCACGCCGGCTGGCCTAGGGGTGATGCTGGTGGTGGCGGGCATGATCGCCGGGCGCGTGGCGGGCGGCGTGCTCCAGCATCTTGAGCGCCGGGTGTTCCGCTTCTACCGGCGCAACGAAGGTCACGCCCACCCTGCTGCCGAGCGACCAGGCGACCTTGCCCTGCAGGCTGTGCGCAGAGAGGAGCTCCACCACCACCTCGTCGCCCATCGCCACGCCGAAGCAGCCCTGAAGCTGCAGGCCGCCGGAGGAGAAGTCCACGATGCGCGCGGTCTGGAACCGGCCGTGGCAATGGACCAGCGCCGTCACGCGTGTCGGTCGCCGCTCGTCGCGCCGCCGCAGCGACGTCCGCTCCAGCGGAGCCGGCGGCTGCTCATCAATGCGCCTTGGCATGGGTTCGACCATTCGATGTCGGTAGCCACCCCTCTCTCCTCTCCGTGCGTTCGCGCACCAGCGCCTCGAGCCGGGACAGCGGCATCGGCTGGCCCAGCAGTGGACCCTGGCCCAGGTCGCAGCCCATGTCCTTGAGCGCGCGCAGATCGGCGCCGTCGGTGATGCCGTCGGCCACGGCAACCGCATCGAAGCGGTGCGCCAGCTCGATCGCGGCGCGGCAGATGCCGGCATTCCTGGCGTCCGTCGCGCACCCGGCAGCGAAGCTCGGGTGCAGCTTCACCTCGCTGAAGGGCAGCTCGCTCAGCCGCTCCAGCGACGAGAAGCCGGCACCGAAATTGCTGATCGCCAGCGTGATGTCGTAGATGCGCAGCTGGGTGGCGATCTCGTGCGCCAGGTTGAGGTCCCCGATCACCTCGTGCTCGCCGACCTCCAGCACCAGGCGCGGCTTGCTCTGGCTGTGCGGCCAGTTGCGGCGGATGAGGTCGGCGAGGTCGACGTTGGCCAGGGCATCGAAGCTGGCGTTGAGCGAGACGGGAAGCGGCAGGCCGGCCATGTCGAGGTCGCTGCGGTCGCGCAGCGCGACGACGACGAAATGCTCGGTGAGGGCGATGCGCGTGGCGGGGCTGGCTTCGGCCAGCAGGCTGTCGACGGCATGAACGCCGCGGGTCGGATGGCAGTACCGGACGAGCCCCTCGATGCCCGCCAGCACGCCGGAGCGCAGGTCGATCTTGGGCTGGTACCACAGCTCGAGCCAGCCGTTGGCGAGGGCCGCATCGAGACCCGGGCTGAGCGGGGCCGAGAAGGAGACGGCGATGGTGGGGCGATCGTAGAGGGTCAGGCGGCTCACCGCCCGCTCGATGGCGTCGCGGCGGAACGGCTTCTGCAGCGGCGGGCACATGTTGAGCCCGTGCGAGACGCCCACGCGGTGCACATCGTCGAGCAGGGCCGACTTGTGGCCACTCATCAGCTGCACGACCCCGCCATAGCCCTTGGCGCTGAGGGAGCGGATGACGTCGATGGCGTCCGTCTGCCCGAGCGCCACGTCGAGAAAGACGATCTCGGGCCGGCTGCGCTCGATGGCGGCGGCCGCCGCCTGTGCGGTCTGGAAGCTCTCCGCCGACAGGCCCAGGCCCTCGAGGGTCAGGGTGATGAACTTGCAGATGCCGGGCTCGTCGTCGATGACGAAAGCGTCGGGTCGCGCCGACGAGGCCCGTGGGCCGATCGCCTCGGTCATATCCGGGCGCGGATGCCCGGCAGTCGTGGCCGGGCGGGACTTGGTGCGGCTGGCAGCCATCGAGAACGATACCGGTTCGTCGTCCCGTCTCGTTCTCCCCTGCGTCTGCTGTAGGGGGTCCGCCGTAAAGGGCGGCTTAACGAGAAGCGCACAATGCAACGCATGTGTGCGAAACGCCGGACGGCCTGCGCCGCGTGCGCGCGCTCCGTCACATCGGGCTCTTGCCGGTGGCGCCCTCGGTGCGCGGCTCGTTGCGGCAGTCGAAGGCCTTGGCCTCGCGGTCGGCGATTTCGCGCGCCAGCGCGATGGCGTCGCGGTTGGCGAGCGCATCGATGTAGGCGACGTGGCAGGTCTCCTCGGGGCTCACCTTGGAGACCACGAGCACATCCCCCCTGCGGCCCGCCATCGAGGTGTGAAAGCGCACTATGATGGCGTAGGGGATCTGCCGGTCGCCGCGGCGATCGAAGCGCCACTCGATGGTGGCGCGCCCGCTTCCCGTCTCGAAGATGGAATTGAACGGCCCCAGCGTCTGCCTGGCGGCGCGACGCTTCTCGGCGTTGGCGCCGACGCTGACGAACTGCCTCAGGTCGCCCTCGGCGACAAAGACCGGCAGGCCGTCGAGGCCGCTGCACAACCACGCCGCCCCGTCGCGGTGCCGGGTGATGCGCTTGCAGGCTTTGAGGTCGACCGTGGTGTAGAGGCTCTTCACGCGGTTGGCGGTGGCTGGGTGAGGCGCCAGAAGGAAGGCGAGCGCCATCCCCGCAACCGTTACCCGCCCCTGCCGACGCACCATCGTCCCCTCCCTGCGAGACGAGAGGCCCTGATCGAACGGACTGCCCACCAGCCCCGGGGCTGGCTTATAGCACGGCTGTGGCCGCGGAAACCGTGGGTTGCCCGCCGGCCGGCGGCCGCACCCTTCCGCCGGGCGCCCGGCGTTGCTATACCGCCCCGATGCGAGCCGAGGTCGAGCCATGGGCAAGATGAAGATTGCCGTCACCGGGGCGGCCGGGCGGATGGGGCGCGAGCTGACGCGGGCCATCCATGGGCGGGACGACTGCGTGCTGGCGGGGGCCATCGAGCAGGAGGGCTCCATCGCGCTGGGCCAGGACGTGGGGTTGCTCGCCGGGCTCGGCCGCATCGGCGTGGTGATCACGGACGATCCGCTCGAGCTCTTCGCCAAGGTCGACGCCGTGCTCGACTTCACGGTGCCGAAGGCGACGGTGGAGTTCGCCGGTCTCGCCGCCAACGCCCGCATCGTGCACGTCTACGGCACGACCGGGCTCAGCAAGGAGGACGAGGCCAAGGTGGCCGCCGCCGCCCGCCACGCCACCGTCATCACCGCCGGCAACATGAGCCTCGGCGTCAACCTGTTGACCGCGCTCACGCGCAAGGTGGCGGCCGCGCTCGACACCGACTACGACATCGAGATCCTGGAGATGCACCACAAGCACAAGGTGGATGCGCCCTCCGGGACGGCGCTGATGCTGGGCCGGGCGGCCGCGGAAGGCCGCGGGGTGAAGCTGGAAAGCGTCAGCGTGCGCGTGCGCGACGGGCACACCGGCGCGCGCCGGCGCGGCGACATCGGCTTTGCCGTGCTGAGGGGCGGGAGCAACGTGGGCGAGCACACCGTCATGTTCGCCGCCGACGGCGAGACGGTGGAGCTCACCCATCGGGCGACCGATCGCGGCATCTTCGCGCGCGGCGCCGTCAAGGCCGCTCTGTGGGGCCGCGGCAAGGGCCCCGGCCTCTACTCCATGATGGATGTGCTCGGGCTGGCGTAGGGCGGATACGGCTGCGCGGCGAATCCGCCGATCTATCCCGGGTGGGTCAGGGCGAAGCTGTCGCCGAGCCGCATTTTGCACGCTTCGCCTTCGTCGAGCCCTTGCGCGGCGCCGGCTGGCAGCGGGAATCTGCCTCCCCCGCCTGCGTACCGCTGGTCGCGTCAGCGGATCGAGGCACCACCTCGCTCGTCGCAGTCACGGACGGGGCGTCATCGGCATTGGTCGAGGCGGCGAGGC
>DASRDL010000153.1:0-4367 GCA_035652635.1 Hyphomicrobiaceae bacterium
GGAGCGCGGCGACATCTACTTCGGCTCGGGTGAAGCGGCGGGACGGCTCGCCGGTGTGACCAAGCACGCCGGCAAGTTCATCGTGCTGCTGCCGCGCGTGCAGCAGCCCGCGCAGGCACCCTCGCCGCAGGAGGCGGCGAAGCTGGAGAAGGCCGGACAATGAGCGGGGGCGGCCACAGGCCCGGCCGCGGCCGCCGCACCGTATCCGAGGAGGAGGCCGAGCTCTGGGCGCATGCGACCCGCGCGCTCGAACGGGTCAAGGCCAAGCCACGGGTGGCGACGGCCGGCGAGCCGCCGCAAGAGGCTCCGCCGGAACCGCGGGGTCTGGGCCGGCCGCCGGCCGCCGCTGCCGACCATGTCGGCAAGCCTGCGCATCCGCCCCGCCCGTCGGCTGCCGCCGCCAAGGCCGCCAGCCTGCCGCCGCTCGCCGCGTTCGAGCCCCGGCGCGCACGGCAGGTGGCCGCCGGCAAGATCGAAATCGGCGCCCGCATCGATCTGCACGGGCTGCGCCAGGACGAGGCGCGGGCGCGGCTGCGCAGCTTTCTGCTCGCCGCCCAGGCCCAGGGGCATCGCACCGTGCTGGTGATCACCGGCAAGGGCGGGGAGGGGGCGGCCGACCGCCTCGGCGTCCTTGCCGAAGAGCGGCCGCGCGGCGTGATCCGCCGCAGCGTGCCCGCATGGCTCGAGGAGGCGGACCTGCGCACCACGGTGCTGAGCTACACCCAGGCCGGCGTGCGCCACGGCGGCGCCGGCGCCCTCTACGTGCAGCTGCGCAAGGCGCCCCGCCGGGACGGATAGGTCAGCCCGCTCCCGACCCCTGCCATACATCGCCAACCCGCGCAACGGCGGCGCCGGCGGCCCGACGGGCCCGCATGGCTGCCCTCTTCCTGGGCAAAGCGCCTCGACCGCGGCCAGCCGGCAAGATAGACGTTCTGCCGAGCAGAGAGGCAGCCTCGGCGTGAAGGAACGGATCGACAGCCGGGAAGCGTGGCGCATCACCATCGCCGCAACGATCATTGCCGCCGTCGCCCTGGGCGCGCCCTATATCGTCATCGTCGCCCTGAAGCCGGTCGCGGCCGATTTCGGCGGCTTCCGTTCGGTTCCGTCGGCGGCGGCCTCGCTCGCCATGCTGGGAACCGGGGTCGGTGGCCTGCTCATGAGCTGGCTCGCTGAACGCGTCGGGGTGCGTTCGGTGGTGGTGATCGGCGGCTTGATGGTCTGTGCCGGCCTCGTGCTGTCGTCCCTTGCCGCACCCGGCGGTGAAGTCTGGCGGCTCTATGCCGGCCATGGGCTGCTCGTCGGCCTCATCGGCAACGCCGGCATCCATGCTCCCCTCTACGTCTACGTCACCCGCTGGTTCGAGCGCCGCCGCGGCACGGCCCTCGCCCTCATCGCCAGCGGACAATACGTGGCCGGCGCCGGCTGGCCGCCGCTGTTCGAGCGTGCCATCGCCGCCTACGGCTGGCGCCAAACGATGGTGGGCTTCGGTGTGCTGGTGGCGGTGCTGGTCGTGGCGCTCGCGGCCGCGTTCCTGCGCCCGCCGCCCGAGGCGCGCAGCGCAGAAGCTCATACCCGGACCGACGGAGAGCGCGGCAAGGTGCTCGGCCTGCGGCCCAACGCGGCGTTCGCGCTGCTTGCCGGCGCCGCGTTCCTGTGCTGCGTGCCGATGGCGATGCCGTCCTCGCATCTGATCGCGTTGTGCGGCGATGCCGGATTGGGGCCGGCCAAGGGTGCGGCCATGCTCACGGTCCTGCTGACGTGTGCCTTCGTCAGCCGCCAGATCTGGGGCTGGATCTCGGATCGCATCGGCGGGCTGATGACGGTCCTGGTCGGCTCGCTGGCCCAGGCGACCGCTATCACCGGGTTCGTTGCGACACAGGACGAGATGGGCCTGCTGGCCGTGGCGGCAGCCTTCGGGCTCGGTTTCAGCGGGCTGATCCCGGCCTACATGCTGACGGCGCGTCAGCTGTTCGCGGCCAGCGAGGCGAGTTGGCGCATCCCCACCCTGATCCTGACAGGCATGTCGGGCATGGCGGCCGGAAGCTGGCTGGCCGGCGCCCTCTACGACTATTTCGGCTTCTACGCGCCCGCGTTCGCCGCCGGCATCGGCTTCAACCTCGCCAACCTGGGCATCATTGCCGGCCTCCTCCTGCGGCGGCGCCAGTCACAACCGCGCTTCGCACCGGGTTGAATCGGGAGGGCGCGAGGCGCGGGCGACCGCAGCGGCATCGCTCCGGGCGATCAGGTGTCGGCGCGCCTGCCCAGTTTGCGTCCCGACAGCGGCTGCGGTGGGCCCGGCGGGCCGCCCTCGCTCAGGGGACGCGGCGGGAAGCGGCCGAGGCAGCGCACGCGGTCGTACATGACGATGGCGCCGGCCATGGCGAGGTTGATGCAGAAGCTCGACGGGATGCGCACGATGTGGTCACAGCGCGCGATCAGCCCCGGCGACAGGGAGCCCTGCTCGGGCCCCAGCACGTAAGCGGCGCGCAACGGGTGGCGGAAGCTCGGCAGGTCGATCGCCTCGTCGAGCAGCTCGATGCCCACCAGCCGGCAGCCCTCCGGCAGGACGAGGTCGTCCGCGCTCGCCCAGTTGTAGTGCGGCACGTGCTGGCGGCCTTTGGACGTGTCGGCATGTGCCTCCAGCGCCTGGTAGCCGGCACCGATGGTGAACGTGAAGCTCGCCCCGAAGCCGTGCGCGGAGCGCATCAGGTTGCCGAGGTTCAGCGCCTTGGAGATGCGCTCGGCGCCGATGGCGAAGTAGCCGCGCGGCAGGGCCGGCGTGGCTGGATCGGACATGGGTTCGGCCTCCGGTCTCCTGGCCCGGGTTTACGGCGGCGCTCCGAGTGCGGCAAGGACCGCCGGTCGCGGGGCACCCGACGCACCGATGGTGGAAGCGCCGGCTTTTCCGTGCAACAAGGGCGCATCGGGAAACGGATGGAGCAGAGACGATGCAGCTCGACAAGACAATCTCCGCAGTCGTCACCGGCGGCGCGTCGGGCCTGGGCGCTGCCACCGCCAAGGCGCTGGCGGCCAAGGGCGTCAGGGTGGCGATCCTCGACGTCAACGCCGAGCAGGGCGAGAAGCTCGCCAAGGAGCTGTCCGGCGTCTTCGCCAAGTGCGACGTGACGAGCGAGGCGAGCGTCGACGCCGCGCTCGCCGCCGCGCGCAAGGCCCACGGGCAGGAGCGCATCCTCGTCAACTGCGCCGGCATCGGCGTCGCCAAGCGCATCTCACGGCGGGTCAAGGAGACCAACGCCATCGAGCCGCACGATCTTGCCACCTTCACCAAGGTGATCCAGGTCAACCTGATCGGCACCTTCCTGATGATGGCCAAGTCGGCCATCGGCATGCAGGCGTCCGAGCCCGTCAACAAGGACGGCGAGCGCGGGGTGATGATCTGCACCTCCTCGGTCGCGGCCCAGGACGGCCAGATCGGGCAGGTGGCCTACTCGGCCTCCAAGGGCGGCGTGGCCTCCATGACGCTGCCCGTCGCCCGCGACCTCTCCCGCGACGGCATCCGCGTGGTGACCATCATGCCCGGCCTGTTCCTGACGCCCATGTTCGCCGGCCTTTCCGAGGAGGCGCAGAAGTCGCTCGCCGCCTCGGTGCCGTTCCCCTCGCGGCTCGGTAGCCCGAGCGAGTATGCGGCGCTCGCCATCCACATCTGCGAGAACCCCATGCTCAACGGCGAGTGCATCCGTCTCGACGGCGCCCTGCGCATGGCGCCGCGCTAGGCAGCACGCCGGCGCGGGTCGTGCGGCCCGCGCCCGCCATCATTGGGCCACACCGCCGCGCCCCTGATCGGAACGCCGGCTGCACAGAAAGCGTTTGCTTCGGCGCGGGGGCTGCTTGCGCGGGGAAGGGAAGTCGCTAGATTGCCCCCCGCGTTCGGCAGTACCGGCCAAGCTCAGATGAGGCCTATGCGTTTTGCGTCAGGACGGCCGCGAGCAGTGGTGGTGACCCTGGGGGTCGCCGTCGGTACCGGCGCCATCGTAGTCGCGCTCACGGCCGGACACCCCAAGGGGGAAACGGAGCGGCCGGCGACACCTGCCATCGATACCAGTGCGCCCGGCGGCGCGATGTCCGTTCGCCGCGAGGCGGCGATGACGACGCTGGCCGATCGCGGCGAGGGGCTTCGAACGGCCCAGCTGTTCGGCGGCTCGGGCCGCACCCCCTACCGCGGTCCCTACAGCGTGAGGCCGGACGGGTGGGGCGACGATGACGACGACCAGGATCGTCCGCCGGTCACGAGCACCTATCGCACCCTGTGCGTGCGCCTGTGCGACGGCTACTACTTCCCCATCAGCTTCGCGGTGCTGCCCGATCGCCTCAGGCACGACCGAGACGTCTGCGCGAGCCGCTGCGGC
>DASRDL010000154.1:0-9783 GCA_035652635.1 Hyphomicrobiaceae bacterium
ACGACCAGGCCCTGATCCCCCTGAAGACCCTGGCCTTCGACCGCGGCGTCAACGTCACGCTGGGGCTGCCGTTCGTGCGCACCTCGCCCGATCACGGCACCGCCTTCGCGCTGGCCGGGACCGGCAAGGCGCGCGCCACGAGCTTCATCGCCGCGCTGGGTCTCGCCGCCGAGATCGGCCGGCGCCGGCGTGCGGCCTCGCCCGCCGGCGCCCCGCTGCCATGAGGCTCGCCGCCGACGGCCTGCCGCCATTGGGCGACGTCATCCGCAGCCTGGAGCTTTCCGCCCGCAAGAGCCTCGGCCAGAACTTCATCCTCGACCTCAACCTGACGCGGCGCATCGCCCGCGCGGCAGGCCCGCTGGAGGGCAGGACCGTTGTCGAGGTGGGCCCCGGACCCGGCGGGCTCACGCGCGCGCTCCTGCTGGAAGGCGCCCGGCGCGTCGTCGCCGTGGAGCGCGACGAGCGCTGCCGGCCGGCGCTAGAGGCCATTGCCCGGCATTATCCGGGCCGGCTCGAGGTGCAGTTCGGCGACGCGCTCGCCGCCGACTGGAGCCGGCACGTGCCGGAGGGGTCGGGCAAGCCGGTCATCGCCGCCAACCTTCCCTACAATATCGCCACCCGCCTGCTGGTAGGCTGGCTCGAGACCGAGCCGTGGCCGCCCTGGTACGAGCGCATGGTGCTGATGTTCCAGCGCGAGGTGGCGGAGCGCATCGTCGCCGCCCCGGGCTCGAAGGCCTACGGCCGGCTGGCGGTGATCGCCCAGTGGCGGACGCGCCCGCGCATCGCCTTCGGCGTCCCGCCCGAAGCCTTCACGCCGCCGCCGTCGGTCGCCTCCGCCGTGGTCGAGCTCGTGCCCATCGCCGAGCCGACGCCCGAATGCCGTGTGGAGACGCTGGGAGCCGTCACCGCCGCCGCCTTCGGCCAGCGCCGCAAGATGCTGCGCCAGAGCCTGCGCGCACTGACGCGGGACCCCGAGCCGCTGCTCGCCGCGGCCGGCATCACCCCCACCTTGCGCGCCGAGGCGCTCGCCGTGCGCGATTTCGCCCGCCTCGCCTACGTCTTCGAGCGCCTGGGCGGCGGGCCGGGATCGGATCCCTCGGCGCGGGGCAGCTGAAAGGGTGCGGCCTGTGCCCGGCCGAGCCCGCTACAGCCCGGCCACGACGCCGGCAACGAAGTCGGCGAGGCCGGACTGGCGCGCGCGCTTCAGCCGCTCGGCCGCCAGGATGGCGGAGAGGGCGGCGAGGCTCGCGTCGATGTCGGCGTTGACGATGACGTAGTCGTATTCGGCCCAGTGCGTGATCTCGGCGGCAGCCGCTGCGATACGCCGCGCCACCTCCTCGTCGGAATCCTGGCCGCGGCCGCGCAGGCGCCGCTCCAGCGCCTTCCCCTCCGGCGGCAGGATGAACACGCTCGCCACGTCATCGCCGAGCCGGGCCTTGAGCTGGCGGGCCCCCTGCCAGTCTATGTCGAACAGCACGTCGGCGCCCGCCGCCAGTGCCGCCAGCACCGGCGCCTTGGGCGTGGCGTAGAAGTTGCCGTGCACTTCGGCCCACTCGAGCAGCTGGCCTTCCGCCTCCAGGCGCTTGAACTCGTCGGCGCCGATGAAGCGGTAGTCTTTGCCGTCCACCTCGCCGGGTCGCGGCTTGCGCGTCGTCACCGACACCGACATGCCGAGACCGGGGTCGGAGGCCAACAGGCGCTTGGCGAGCGTGGTCTTGCCCGCGCCCGACGGCGATGACAACACCAGGAGCAGGCCGCGCCGGGCGATGCGCGGCGTGCCGGAGGCCGTCTCGCGTGTGGCGGTTTCACTCAATGTTCTGCACCTGCTCGCGCATCTGGTCGATGACCGCCTTGAGCTCCAGGCCGGCACGCGTCGTCTCCGCATCGTTCGACTTGGAGCACACCGTGTTGGCCTCGCGATTGAACTCCTGGGCGAGGAAGTCGAGGCGCCGGCCGGCCGGCTCACCGGAGGCCAGCAGCTCGCGCGTGGCGGCGATATGGGCGCCGAGGCGCTTCAGCTCCTCCTCCACGTCGGCCCGCGTCGCCAGCATGGCGGCCTCCTGGTAGAGGCGGGCCTCGTCGAGGCTGGCGCCGGTCTCCATGAGGCGTGCGAGCTGCTCCTTCAGTCTCGACCGGATGGCCTCGGGCGATCGCGCCGGGGCCGCGGCGATCGCCGCCACCAGCCGCTCGATGGCCGCGAGCTGGTCGCGTATGGCGGCCTCCAGATGCCGCCCCTCGGCCTCGCGGGCCCGCACCATGCCGTCCAGCGCCTCGGCGAGGCCTGCCAGCATCGCCTTGGTGCGCGCCTGCGTCTCGGCCTCGCTCTCCTCGGGCTCCACCACCTCCAGCACGCCCTTGATGCCGAGCAGCGCCTCGGGCCGGGGCGGCGCCACCTCCAGCCTCGTCTTGAGGCGCTCGAGGGCGGCCAGGACCTGGGACAGCGCCGCCTCGTTGAGCCTGAAGCTGGTCTCGCCGTCGCTGCGCTTGACGTTGAGATTGATGCTCAGGTTGCCGCGGGCGATGCGCTTTCCCACCGTCTCGCGGATGCGCGGCTCGAGCTGTTCGTAGCCGGGCGGCAGGCGCAGGCGCATGTCGAGCCCGCGGCCGTTGACCGAGCGCACCTCCCAGGCCCAGGCGACCGACCCGGTGACGCCGTCGGCACGCGCGAAACCGGTCATGCTCCTGATTGCCATCTCAGTGTCTCATGCTCGGTACCAGAACCGCGGCGTCTCCCGGCGCCCCGTGCACGGCGCGACTCGACTGCGCACACCCGCGCCGACACTAGTCGCAGCGCGGGTGGGTAACAAGGAAGGGGATCGGCCAACGCAGCGCCCGGGCGCGTCAGGGATTCGCCTTGGCCGGCGGCGGAGAGGCGGCGGGCGCCTCCTTCCGGGACTGAGGCTGCTGCCCCTTGGGCTTGGCGGGAGGCTGTTGCGGCGCCTTGGCATCGGGGGCCGTGCGCACCACGGCGCGGGTATTGGGCGACTTCGGCGGTGCGGGCTGGGCTGCGGGTGCCGGAATGTCGCCCGAGGCGGGCACCGGCGCAGCCTTGGCTCGGATGTCCCTCTCGACAGCGCGCCATTTCTGCACGTTGGCGTTGTGGTCCTTGAGCGTCTCGGCGAAGACGTGGCCGCCATTGCCGTCGGCGACGAAGAACAGCTCCTTGGTCTGAGCCGGGTTGAGCACGGCTTCGATGGCGGCACGGCCAGGGTTGCAGATGGGCGTCGGCGGCAGACCGTCGATCTGGTAGGTGTTGTGCGAGGTCTTCTGGGTAATCTCACTCTTCAGGATCGGCCGGCTCCACACCGTCTTGCCGCCGGTGAGGCCATAGAGAATCGTCGGGTCGGACTGCAGGCGCATATTCTGCCGCAGCCGGTTGATGAATACCGCCGCCACCCGCTCGCGCTCGCCGCTGCGGCCGGTCTCCTTCTCGACGATCGAGGCCAGGATGACGGCCTCCTCCACCGACTTGAACGGCACGTCCTTTTGGCGCTGGCTCCAGGCCTTCTCGTGCAGCTTGCGGGCCTCGGCCTGCATGCGCTCGATGAGGGCCTGGCGCGGCATGCCCTGCTCGACGACGTAGGTATCGGGAAGCAGCGTACCCTCCTCCGGCACCGTGTCGATGCCGCCCGAAAGGCTCGCCTCTGCCTTCAGCCGCTCGACGATCTGGTGGCTGGTGAGCCCCTCGGGCACCGTGATGCGGTGGGCGATGGTCTTGCCCTCCGACAGCACCTCGATCACCTGGCGGATGCTGGCGTGCTCCTTGACGGCGTAGTCGCCGGCGCGCAGCTGCACCGGCTTGCCGCCTTCGAGCTGGGCCGAGACCTTGGCCCACAGGTAGCCGGCGATGAACAGCCGCCGGTCCTTGACCACGCCCTCGCGCTCGAGCCGGGCGGCGATCTCGTGCGTGCCCTCGCCCTTGGGGATGGCAACCGCCTTGCGGGCCGCGAGCGGGCCCGGTGCGTCGAGCTCGGCGTCGAACAGGTAAGCGCCGGCGCCCGACGCCAGCATGAGGACCAGGACGAGGGTGAGCAGCCCATTGACGAAGCGCAGGAGGGGGCTGGAACGGCGGGGCTCCCGGTCGCGCATCTGACGCGGCCTGGTGGGGGGACGCGTGGGTTCCAGGCGCTCAGCCGGACTGCGCGCCAGCACGCCGCTCGGCCGGCTGTAAACTTGGTCCAAGCGTTGGCCCGCCGCCTGGCGGTTTCTCATGGGTCAGGCCTCAGGAGCGCGCGTGCCCGCCCCGGTCGAGCTCCCTGCGCACCGTTCATCCACGGCTCGCGATTCGATGTCGAAGCTTGGGAGCAAATGTGGCGAAAGGACGATATCGGGGCAAAGGGTCAGGTCCCTCTTCGACCTGCGTTGCGATTTTGCACTTTGACGTCGCGCCCAGGCGCCGACGCCTCGCGCCTTACGCGGCGAACCGGCGCATCACCAGCGAGGCGTTGGTGCCGCCGAAGCCGAAGGAGTTCGACAGCACCGTATCGATGGCGCGCTTCTGCGCCTTGTGCGGCACGAGGTCGATGGCGGTCTCCACCGACGGATTGTCGAGGTTGAGCGTGGGCGGAGCGACGTTGTCGCGGATGGCGAGCACGGAGTAGATCGCCTCCACCGCCCCGGCCGCCCCCAACAGGTGTCCGACGGCCGACTTGGTCGACGACATGGCGAGCTTGCCGGCGGCGTTGCCGAACAGCCGCTCCACGGCGGCGAGCTCGATCTCATCGCCCATAGTCGAGGTGCCGTGCGCATTGACGTACTGGATGTCGCTCGGCTCGATGCCGGCGCGCTTCAGAGCCATGCGCATGCTGCGGAAGGCCCCGTCGCCATCCTCGGACGGCGCCGTGATGTGGAACGCATCGCCCGAAAGGCCGTAGCCGATCACCTCGGCATAGATGCGCGCGCCGCGCGCCTGCGCGTGCTCCAGGGCCTCCAGCACGACGATGCCGGCACCCTCGCCGATGACGAAGCCGTCGCGGTCTCGGTCGTAGGGCCGTGAGGCCTTGGTGGGGCGGTCGTTGAACGCCGTGGCGAGCGCGCGGCAGGCGGCGAAGCCTGCCACGCCGATGCGGCAGATCGGGCTCTCGGTCCCGCCGGCCAGCATCACGTCGGCATCGCCCAGCGCGATGAGGCGCGAGGCGTCGCCGATGGCGTGGGCACCGGTGGAACAGGCGGTGACGACGGCGTGGTTGGGGCCTTTGAGGCCGTGTCGGATCGAGACGTAGCCCGACGCCAGATTGATCAGGCGGCCGGGGATGAAGAACGGGCTCACGCGGCGCGGGCCCTTCTCCTTCAGAAGCAGAGCGGTCTCGGCGATGCCGTTGAGCCCGCCGATCCCCGAGCCGATGAGAACGCCAGTGCGCTCCTGCTTGTCCGGGGTGTCGGCCTTCCAGCCGGCATCGGTCAGCGCCTGCTCGGCTGCCGACATGGCGTAGATGATGAAGTCGTCGACCTTGCGCTGCTCCTTGGGCTCCATCCAGTCGTCGGGATTGAACTTGCCGTCGCTGAGAGACCCGCGCGGCACGAAGCAGCCGATCTGGCAGGAGAGGTCGTCGACCGGGAACTCCTCGATGCGCCGTGCGCCGCTTTGGCCGGCGATGAGCCTGGACCAGCTCGGCTCCACGCCGCACCCGAGCGGCGTCACGAGCCCGAGGCCGGTGATGACGACGCGTCGCAACATGGACCGATCCTGAACTCTTTCCGCCTCACTCATCGGTTGGGCCCGGGCAGTGCTGGTGCGGTGGGCCATCCTCGCAAGCCGGTGCCCGAGCGCGCCGCAAAGCTAGCCGATGGAGCCGTCAGGCCGCGCTCGCATGCTTCTCGAGGAACTTCACGGCATCGCCAACGGTCTGGATCTGCTCGGCCGCATCGTCGGGGATCTCGCAGCCGAATTCCTCCTCGAAGGCCATCACCAGCTCGACCGTATCGAGGCTGTCGGCGCCAAGGTCGTCGATGAAGCTCGCGTTGTCGGTGACCTTGTCGGCCTCGACCCCCAAGTGCTCGACCACGATTTTCTTCACCCGCGCTGCGACGTCGCTCATCGGTTTATCCCTCGGCTCGTTGGCTGATCCATGCTGATGCCGTGTTCGTTGGGGACCGCGTTCGGGTTGGACTATCGGCGCCGTCGCCCGCTCGCCAGAGCGCACCACGACTCGCGCAGCACAGCAAGCCCGCCGACCTTCCTTCCCCAGGTTGCACCCAAATCACGGGGCTCGTTAACACACTTCACTGGCCTTGGCCAGCGCTCCGGGATGGCTTCCATCGGTTGCCGGTTTGCCGCCATACCCCCTTCAAATCATTACTAATCCGCCGTTTACGTGGAGGGTCTGGCCGGTCATGTAGGCAGCCTCCGGTGCGGCCAGGTAGACGACGGCCGCAGCAATGTCGTCGGGGGTGCCGAACTTCTGTGCGGGTATGTGCTCCCTGATGGCGGCAGTCTGCTTCTCGTTGAGCGCATCCGTCATGGGCGTGGAGATGAAGCCTGGAGCGATGCAGTTGACCGTGATGCCGCGCGCGGCCACCTCGCGGGCGAGCGACTTCGACATGCCGATCATGCCGGCCTTGGACGCCGAGTAGTTGCCCTGGCCGGGATTGCCGATGATGCCGCTGATGGAGGAGATGTTGATGATGCGCCCGTAGCCCGAACGCGTGCGCATCATGGCCCGCGTCGCCGCCCGCATCAGCATGAAGGTGGAGGTGAGATTGACGGCGATCACGTCGTCCCATTGCTCGTCCTTCATCACCATGAACAGGTTGTCCTTGGTGAGGCCGGCGTTGTTGACCAGGATGTCGAGCCGGCCGAGCTTGGCGATGGCGTCGTCGACCAGCTTGGCGACCTGCGCCTTGTCGGCGAGGTCGCAGGGACAGACGTGCACGCGCGAGCCGAGCTCGGCGGCGAGCTTCTCGAGCTTGTCCACCTGGCGGCCGGAGACGGCGACCGTGGCGCCCTGCTTGTGCAGCGCGCGGGCGATACCGCCGCCGATGCCGCCGGTTGCCCCGGTGACGAGCGCGGTCTTGTCGGTGAGCTCGAACATTTGCTGGCGTCCTCTATTGCACGAGCGCGGGCAGAGCGGCGTCGATGTCCTGCGGCGTTCCCACCGAGACTGCGCCGAGCGACGGGGAGATGCGCTTGGCGAGCCCGGCCAGCACCTTGCCCGCGCCGATCTCGTAGAGCTGGGTGACGCCGTCGGCGGCCATGCGCATGACGCACTCGCGCCAGCGCACGGTGCCCGTCACCTGCTCGACGAGGCGCCTTCTGATCTCCGACGGATCGGAGATGGGCGCCGCCAGCACGTTGGCGATCAGAGGCACGGCCGGAGCCTTGATCTCCACCTTGGCGAGGGCCTCGGCCATCACGTCGGCCGCCGGCTGCATCAGCGCGCAGTGGAAGGGTGCGCTGACGTTGAGAGGCATGAAGCGGCGCACGCCGTGCGCCTTGGCGAGAGCACCGGCGCGGTCGATGGCGCTCTTGGCGCCGGAAATGACCGCCTGGGTCGGCTCGTTGTCGTTGGCGAGCTGGCACACCTCGCCTTGTGCGGCCTCCGCGGCCAGCTTCTCCGCCGCCTCCTTGCCCACGCCCAGGAGCGCCGCCATGGCGCCCTGGCCGACCGGCACGGCGGCCTGCATCGCCCGGCCGCGCGTCTTGAGCAGCCGCGCCGCGTCGGCGACGGAGAGCGCACCCGCGGCAGCCAGGGCCGAGTATTCGCCCAGCGAATGCCCCGCAACGCACGCCACCTTGTCGGCGAGGCGCAGGCCCTTGTCCTGCTCGAGAACGCGCATGACCGCGAGCGAGACCGCCATCAGGGCCGGCTGGGCGTTCTCGGTGAGCGTGAGGGTCTCGATCGGGCCCTCGAACATGATCTGTGACAGCTTCTGGCCGAGGGCGGCATCCACCTCCTCGAACACGCTGCGCGCGGAGGCATAGGTCTTGGCGAGCTCGGAGCCCATGCCGACGGCCTGGCTGCCCTGCCCGGGGAACACGAAAGCGATAGTCATAGGCTCGACCCGGTTTGCACCGCTCACTTGGCTTAGACACGAGCGCCAGCTTTTCTGTCAAGGCTGGCACGACGCTCCGTTCTCGGAGGCCGCTTGCTATATTGCGCCCTCGGCGGCGGCAGTTACCAGCGGAACTTGGCGATCGGCCTTGCCACGACGAGCCGGCCGCAGGACGGGTTTGCCCTGGACGGGTTTGCCCTTGCTCACGGGGCGGATTTGCGTATAACCGCGCCATCACCCGTTCCGGCCGGAGGCTGAACGGGAGGCCTGCGGCCCGCACCCTGTGCCGGGTGGCAGGCAGGGCCAACAGCCCGGCTCCCGGTGTCTCCGCTCTTTCGGGTCCTTTGGGCCTTTCCGCGCGGCCTCGAGCCGCCCCGGGCCCAAAAGGGGCTTTGCGCCGGACCGGACATCGACAACGGCAGGGAAAGGCCACGCATGCCTCTCTACGAGCACGTGTTCCTGGCACGCCAGGACATCAGTCAGGCCCAGGTCGAGGCCCTGACCAAGGAGTACGCGCAGGTCATCGAGGAAGGTGGGGGCAGGGTCGGCAAGACCGAGTATTGGGGCCTCAAGACGCTCGCCTTCAAGATCAAGAAGAACCGCAAGGCCCACTACTCGCTCATGAACATCGACGCACCGCCGGCCGCCGTGGCCGAGATGGAGCGCCGCATGGGCCTCTCACCCGACGTCATCCGCTTCCTCACCGTGCGCGTTGCCGCCCACGAGACCGAGCCGTCGGTGCAGATGCGCAAGAGCGACCGCGACGAGCGCCGCGACGGGGAGCGCGGCGGCTTCCGCGGTGACCGCGGCGGCTTCCGCGGCGGCGACCGTGGGGGTCTGCGTGCCGGCGGCGGCGGCTTCCGCGGCGGCGGAGGTGGCGGCTTCCGGCGCGACCGCGAGGGAGACGACCGCGGCCCGCGCGGCCCTCGGCCACCGCGCGACCGCGACGGCGACGCCTCCCCCACCTCCCAGGAGACCTGATCCATGTCCGAGGTTGCCACCATCCCGGCCCGCCGGCCGTTCCATCGCCGCCGCAAGACCTGCCCCTTCTCGGGCGACAAGGCGCCGAAGATCGACTACAAGGACGCGCGCCTGCTCAGCCGCTACGTGTCGGAGCGCGGCAAGATCGTGCCGAGCCGGATCACCGCGGTCTCGGCCAAGAAACAGCGCGAGCTCGCCACGGCGATCAAGCGCGCGCGCTTCATCGGGCTGCTGCCTTACGTGATCAAATAGCGCTCGAGCCGCGGCGGGGCAGGCCCGCCGCGGCCATCTTGTCGAATGGTTGGGACGGGCCCGGCGCGGGCACCCGTCTCTAACCGCCGGAGGCGGGACAGCTCGAGACATGCCTATCGGCTTCCTCATCGGCATCGGCGGCGGCCTCGCCTCCGCGCTGCTGTTCTATTCGGCGGCGCGCGGCTCGGCGGCGCTGGGGACCATGTTGCTCGTGCTCACGCCGCTGCCTTCCCTGCTCGTGGGTCTCGGCTGGGGCTGGCTGCCGGCTGCGGCAGGAGCCGCGGCGGGCGGGATCGCGACGGCGATTGCCGCCGGCACGCCGTTCGCGGCCGGCTACGGCCTGGCCCTCGGGGTGCCGGCGATGCTCATCCCCTATCTCGCCTACCTGAGCCGCCCGGACCCGCAGGATCAGAGCAAGCGCGAGTGGTATCCGCTGGGCCGGCTCGTTGCCGCCGTCGCCCTCTACGGCGGCTCGCTGCCCGTGCTGGTCCTGCCCCTGATCGGCGGCAGCTACGAGGTGCTGCGCCCGCCCATGGGCGAGATGCTGCGCACGATGTC
>DASRDL010000155.1:0-13228 GCA_035652635.1 Hyphomicrobiaceae bacterium
TATCGCTCGGCCAAGGGCGAGGTCGAGGACGACGGCGAGGCGCTGCCGCTCGACGTGGCCTTCGTCCTGCGCGAGGGCCGCGACGTGACGCTCATCGCCTGGGGCGCCATCCTGAAGGAGACGCTGGCGGCCGCGGACGAGCTGGCCGCCGACGGCATCAGCGCCGAGGTGATCGATCTGGCCACCCTCAAGCCCTACGACGAGGACGCCATCCTGGGCTCGGTGGCCAGGACCGGCCGCTGTGTCATCGTGCACGAGGCGGCGCGCACGGGCGGCTTCGGCGGCGAGATCGCGGCCCTGATCGCCGAGCGGGCCCTCACCAGCCTGCTCGCGCCCATCGTGCGCGTAGCCGGCTACGATACGGTCATTCCATTGCCGCGGCTCGAGCAGAGCTACATGCCCTCCGTTGCCCGCATCGTGGAGGCGGCACGCCGCGTTTGCCGCTTCAGCTGAAGTCGACCGGAGGTGGTCATGCGCCAGTTCCTGCTGCCCGATCTGGGAGAGGGGCTCGAGGAAGCCGAGATCGTCGCCTGGCACGTCACGGAAGGCGACCACGTGGTGGCCGACCAGCCGCTGGTCTCGGTGGAGACCGACAAGGCCGTCGTCGAGGTGCCCTCGCCGCAGAGCGGGCGCATCGCCCGCCTGTTCGGCGCCAAGGGCGACATTGTCAAGGTCGGCGCGCCGCTGGTCGAGTTCGCCGAGGGACAGGAGGCCGACACCGGCACGGTAGTCGGCGAGCTGCGCGCCGACGAGGTGCCGAAAGCGCCGGCCCGGCCGGCGCGGGACCAAGAGGCCGTCCGCGTGCTGCCCGCCGTGCGCGCGCTCGCCCGCAAGCTCGAGGTGGACCTGAGCCTCGTCCAGGCCACCGGCCCCGACGGCACCGTCACGCGCGCCGACGTGGAGCGCGCCGCCAGGAGCCTCACCGAGGCGGGGCCCGCCGAGCCGCTCCGAGGCATGCGCCGGGCCATGGCCCAGCGCATGGCCGCGGCCCATGCCGAGGTCGTGCCGGCGAGCGTCAGCGAGGAGGCGGACATCGGCGCCTGGGTCCCCGGCCAGGACGCCACCATCCGCCTGGTGCGGGCGATTGCCGCCGCCTGCAAGGCCGAGCCGTCGCTCAATGCCTGGTACAACGCCGGCCTCGGCGAGCGCCGGCTGCTGTCGCGCGTCGACGTGGGGATTGCCGTGGACACCGAGGGCGGGCTGATCGTGCCCGTGCTGCGCAACGTGGCCGAGCGCACGGCCGGCGATCTGCGCGCCGGCCTCGACCGCATGCGCGCCGACGCGGCGGCGCGCTCCATTCCGCCTGAGGAGCTGAGGGGCGCCACCATCACGCTCTCTAACTTCGGCATGATCGGCGGCCGCTTCGCGAGCCTCGTGGTGGTGCCGCCGCAGGTCGCCATCATCGGCGCCGGGCGCATCGGCCAGCGCGTGGTGGTGCACGAGGGCCAGGTCGTAGCGCGGCCCGTTCTGCCGCTCTCCCTCACCTTCGACCACCGCGTGGTCACCGGCGGCGAGGCCACGCGCTTCCTCATGGCCCTGGTCGCCGACCTCGCCCGCCCGTCGTGACCCGGCCGCGCCTCGCGCGGGGCGCCGGCGGGGCCACCAGTCCGGGCTGTCGACACGTTGCGCTTCGCCGGCCGGCACGAGGTCCTCGTCGGTGACGAGGCGCTCACGGCGCCTCGCATATTCATCAACGTGGACGGCCGTGCCTTCGTGCCCGCCATACCGGGACTGACCGATGTCCCCTTCCTCACCAACAGCTCGCTGCTCGACATCGTGCAAGGCCTCTTCATGGCCTCGGCCTTCACCCTCACGCTCGCCTACCTCGGCGAGGAATACGGCGCCGCCGACGCCGCGGCCGCCTTCGCGGCCTACATCACCGGCAACGTCGCGAGCAACCTGATCGGGCGCCTGGTTTCATCGGCGCTTGCGGACCACTTCGGGCTGGCGGCGAATTTCTACATCTTCGCCCTCCTCAACCTCGCCGGGGCCGCCCTCGTCTACTTCACCGTGCATCGCGCACCGCCCATGGCGTCGACGGGCCCGATGGCGCTCTCGCCGCTCGCCACCTGGGCCGTCCATGTCCGCAACGGACCGCTTGCGGCCGCCTTCGGCATCGGCTTCTGCATTCTGTTCGCCTTCATCGGCACCTTCACCTACGTGAACTTCGTGCTCGCGCATGAGCCCCTGTCACTGCGACCGATGCAGCTGGGCTTCGTCTACGTCGTGTTCCTGCCGTCGATCTTCACCACTCCGCTCGCAGGTGCGGCGGTGCAGCGATGGGGTACGCAGCGGACCCTCCTGGTTGGCTTGGCAACGGCCGTCGCCGGGCTGCCCTTGCTCGTGGCACCCCACCTGCCGGCGGTGTTGACGGGCATGGTCCTGGTGGGCATCGGCACCTTTTTCGCCCAGGCGGTGGCCGCCGGCTTCGTCAGCCGGGCTGCCACCACCGACCGCGGCGCCGCCAGCGGCCTCTATCTCGCCGCGTATTTCCTCGGCGGCCTCGTCGGCAGCGCGGTGCTGGGCCAGATCTTCGATCACCTCGGCTGGGCCGCGTGCGTGGCGGGCGTTGGCCTCTCGCTGCTGGCGGCCGGGATCCTCGCATCGCGCCTGGGCGAGCCACGCGCTGCAAAGTAGGCCGGTGCGGCGCATAAAGGGCGCTGTTCGCCCTTGCTCTCCGTTGCGGCGGTTGCGCGTGACCGAGCCGCAACGTCTCGGCGCTCGTCAAGAGGCGCCGTTACAGCGGAGCCCTGCGTCGCGAGCCCGTCGCTCAGGCACTCGCCAAAGTCTCTCATTTCTTGGCGCTCCCTACGGGAGTCGAACCCGTCTTTTCAGATTGAAAATCTGACGTCCTAACCGATAGACGAAGGGAGCGTTACGGTCGGGCGCGGCGCGCGCGTGCGCGCCCCGTATAGTGGGCTTTGGGGGTGCAGGCAAGCCGAGCACCCAGCCGAACACCCCGGCCGAGCACCCCGGCCGGCGACAGCGGCGCGATGCCGGCGCCGGTGCACCGCTGCGGCGGCCCCGGCGGTCAGATGCCGGCCGGCGACGGGCGCGCGTAGAGCAGGCGGTACTGCACCAGCATCAGAGTGGCAGCTATCAGCATGGCCCCGGCGAACCAGATGGGCGCGGCCGGGCTGCCCGTGAGGTCGCGCGTGTAGCCGGCGATCGCCGACAGCAGACCGATGCCGCCGTAGTGGCAGGTGAAGTAGATGCCCATGGCGATCGCCAGGCGCTCGGGCCGCACCGACTTGCCGGGCAGCGCCATGATCAGTCCCGCCGGCAGCGCCAGCAGCAGGCCGATGAGCGTGAAGAGCGGCAGCGACGGGCTCACGATCGGCACGAACCAGATGGCGAGCGCGGAGGCGAGGAAGCAGCGGATCATGGTGCGGTAGGGTCGGCCGATGCGCTCGACCAGCCAGGCGCCCAGCGGCAGCGCCGGGATCACCACCCAGCTGATGGTGCTGATCATGGCGTTCGCGGTGCCGGCGCTCCAGCCCGAGGCGACGATGAAGTCGGGCCCGAACGCCATCACCACGATGAAGCCGACGTTGTAGAAGGTCCACACCAGGCCGGCGAGCGTGGTGAGGCCGAGCTCGCGGGCGGTGAGGTCGAACTCGAACCTGCCGGCCGGCGCCGCCGAGGCGACAGGGGGCTCGCGGTAGGCGAAGATGGTGAGGATGAGGCCCATGCCGCTGAACGCGGCCGTCAGGTACATGGCGGCGAGCCACGAGGTGGCGGCGGCAACCGGCGGCAGCACCAGCAGCGCCAGGGCGATGCTGAGCGGCCAGCTGGTGACGAGGATGCCGAGCGCAGTCACGACCTCGCGGCCCTGGAACCAGTCGGCCACCATCTTGGTCACCAGCACGTTGAAGAAGATGGCGCCGGTGCCGGACAGCACGCGGCCGACGGTGAGCAGCGTGGCGCTCTCGGCCTGGGCCATCAGCAGCCCGCCCATCGTCATGGCGGTGAGTCCGAAGCAGGCAATGATCTTGTCGCCGTACTTGTGGCCGAACACGCCGCCCGGCAGGGCGACGGCGATGCCGGGGAAGAGGTAGATGCCGATCAGCGTGCCGAGCGCCCCGTAGCTCAGCTCGAACTGCTCGAGCAGGAAAGGCGAGAGCGACGCCACGGACTGGAACTGGAAGCCGATGGAGGCCCGCGCGAACGTCAGAATGGCAAGAATGAACCAGCGCCGCGGCATGCGTCCCCCTGGGAAATAGTTCTCTAAGATCAGACAACAGCCGCGCAATCTATGGCCGCGGTCCCGCCTCGCAAAGGTGCGCGGGTCGCTGTCTGCAAGGTTATGCCCAACAGTTTGGGCCGCGGGTGGGATCCTGCAGAGGACGACCGATGCGCGGCGCGCGTGCATCGCAGGCCGCGCACCCCGGGCGGGCAGCGCCCGTTCATTGCCAGATCGGTCTTGCCGGGCGGGCAGCGGGCCCACAGACGGCAAAGCCCGACGGATTGGCTCCGCCGGGCTCGCGACCGCCGCTCGGGCGGCCAATGGTTCGGGCCTTACGCTTTGACGTGCGGAGGTGCCGGAGGACGGTCGCGGATCGCAGCGATTGCATGTCGATCCTGGTCGCGGCAGCGTCTCCGCTCAATGGCCCTTCCGATCGCTCGATCGGATACCGCAGGTACTTGCGCCGCCGACGCGGGTGCGAGACTGGGCGCTCAATTGCTCCTTGCCGAGCGCGTCGCACCCAGCATCGCCCAAGGTTTGCGGCAAGTCCCGCTCGAGATTTGGGTTGTCGATTCTGCCGTCCCGCATTTCAGCCAAGATGAGCATACGTCGGGACGGCCGTGTAACTGCCCGGGGGAGACATTTTCTTAGACCTCCTTTCCAGGTTTGCTTGGGAGTGTGCGCACGGCGGGCGTGCCACGTCAAATCACAACTGTGCCGTGCGGCGGCGCCTCGCATTAACCATGCGTTGGCGTGCACGGTCTATCGTCTTCGCCAGTCATCGCACGACGCGCCCGGCCGCGTCTCGATCTGGTGTTGCAACCAAGGCGACCCCAATGCACCGCGTCTTCGGCCTCCTCGCGCTGGCAGCCGCAGGGCTCGGCCTCTTCCTGCTGCTCGTCCCGGACCCCGGCCCGTCGGGCGGCTTCGCTCAGATGTCGGAGCATGCCCCTGTCGGCTACGGCGGCTGGGCGCTCGGCCTCCTCACCGGCCTCGTGCTGGCCTGGCTGGCGCGCGTCGAGTGGTCGAGCCTGCCGGAGCGCATCGCCGCCTGGCTCAGGCTGCAGCGCCGTCGTCTGGCGCTCGTCGTGCTCGGCGGCCTGTTCGCGTCGATCCTGCTCCTGTTCTGAAGGCCGCGCGCCGACGCAAGAAGGGCGGCCCTCGGGCCGCCCGCCTGTCGCCTGCATGTCGCTGCTGGCCACCGCCCCTCCCCGGCCCGCGCCTCGCGGGCCCAGGGAAGAGCCGGGGGCTACACCGAGTAGTACATGTCGAACTCGACCGGGTGCGGCGTCATCTCGAAGCGCTCCACCTCGGCCATCTTCAGCTCGAGGTAGGCGTCGATCATGTCGTCGGTGAACACGCCGCCCTTCTTGAGGAAGTCGCGGTTCTTGTCGAGGTTGTCGAGCGCCTCGCGCAAGCTTCCGCACACGGTCGGGATCTTGGAGAGCTCCTCGGGGGGCAGATCGTAGAGGTTCTTGTCCACCGCCTCGCCCGGGCTGATCTTGTTCTGGATGCCGTCGAGGCCCGCCATCAGCATGGCGGCGAAGCCCAGGTACGGGTTGGCCGCCGGGTCGGGGAAGCGCACCTCGACGCGCTTGGCCTTCGGGCTCGTCACCACCGGGATGCGGCAGGAGGCCGAGCGGTTGCGCACCGAGTAGGCGAGCAGCACGGGCGCCTCGTAGCCCGGCACCAGCCGCTTGTAGGAGTTGGTGGTCGGGTTGGTGAAGGCGTTGATGGTCTTGGCGTGCTTGAGGATGCCGCCGATGTAGTAGAGGCAGGTGTCCGAAAGGTCGGCGTACTTGTTGCCGGCGAACACCGGGGTAGAGCCCTTCCAGATCGACTGGTGGCAGTGCATCCCCGAGCCGTTGTCGCCGTAGACGGGCTTGGGCATGAAGCAGGCGGTCTTGCCGTAGGCCTGGGCGACGTTCTGGATCACGTATTTGTAGATCTGCATGGCATCGGCGAGCTGCACCATGGGCCCGAACTTGATGCCGAGCTCGTGCTGGGCGGAGGCAACCTCGTGGTGATGCTTCTCCACCACCACGCCCATCTCGGCCATCACCGACAGCATCTCGGAGCGGATGTCCTGGGCGCTGTCGACCGGCGGCACGGGGAAGTAGCCGCCCTTGGTGCGCGGACGGTGGCCGAGGTTGCCCATCTCGTACTCGGTGCCGCTGTTGGAGGGCAGCTCCGCGCTGTCGAGCCTGAAGCCCATGTTGTAGGGATCGACGGTGTAGCGGACGTCGTCGAAAATGAAGAATTCGGCCTCCGGCCCGAACACCACCGTGTCGCCGATCCCGGTCTGCTTCAGGTAGGCCTCGGCGCGCTTGGCGATGGAGCGCGGGTCGCGCTCGTACATCTCGCCGGTGGAGGGCTCGAGCACGTCGCAGAACACCGCCATGGTGGTCTGGGCGAAGAAGGGATCGATGTGCGCGCTGGCCGGATCGGGCATCAGCGTCATGTCGGAGGCCTCGATGCCCTTCCAACCGGCGATGGAGGAGCCGTCGAAGGCATAGCCTTCCGCGAACATGGCCTCGTTCACGCAACTGCCGTCGGCGGTGACGTGCTGCATCTTGCCCTTGGTGTCCGTGAACCTCAGGTCGAGGAATTTCACCTCCTTGTCCTTCATCATCTTGAGCACGTCGGCCACGGTCTTCGGTCTGTCTGCCATTGCTGCTCCCCTGTCCTCACTTCTGGGTCTGGCGATGCATCACTGCCGTCGCATTGCTGTCCTCGGCGCCGACCGCCCGCTCTCGGCGGCCGCCGCTCTGCTCATATCGCATCGGTCCCCGTCTCGCCGGTGCGGATGCGAATGGCTTCCTCCACCGTCGACACGAAGATCTTGCCGTCGCCGATGCGGCCGGTCTTGGCAGCCCGCTGAATGGCCTCGAGTGCCTTTGGCAGCATGTCGTCGCCGAGCACCACCTCGAGCTTCACCTTGGGCAGGAAGTCCACCACGTACTCGGCGCCGCGATAGAGCTCCGTGTGCCCCTTCTGGCGCCCGAACCCCTTGGCCTCGATGACGGTGATGCCCTGCAGGCCGATCTCCTGCAGCGCCTCCTTCACCTCGTCGAGCTTGAAGGGCTTGATGATGGCCTCGATCTTCTTCATGCCTGCCTGCAATCCTTCTGGACCTCGCCCGAGGGACCCGTCTGCGCCCGCATCCCACACTTGGTCCGGCAGCTGGTAAGCACGGCGCGTGCCAAGGCCGGCGATGCCGCCAACCCCTAGGCAACGGGGACAGCTGCGTATCTACAGGGCAAAAAGCGCTACAGGCAAGACGCGAATTTGCTCACGGATCGATCGATTGCCTATTTATTCGGCAGCCTGGCCTCGGCCGTATCCGGTGCTTCGCGAGGCGCCGGCTGTTGATAGAATCCCGGTCGTCGGCTGGGCCGATGGCAACGCGCAGGGAGGATAGGTGGTGGGCGACGAACTCCTCACCGCGGCCGAGATGAGCCGCGCCGACGCGCTGACCATCGCCGGCGGCGTGACGGGTCTCACCCTGATGGAGAACGCCGGCGCAGCCGTCGCCGAGACCGCGGCCAAGATGCTCGCGCGAGCCCCGGCCGCCATCGCGGTGGCCTGCGGACCGGGCAACAACGGCGGCGACGGCTTCGTCGCCGCGCGACGCCTGCGCGAGGCGGGACACAAGGTGCGGCTGGGACTGCTGGGGCAGCGCGAAGCCCTCAAAGGCGACGCCGCCGCGATGGCCTCGCGCTGGGGCGATGCGATCGAGCCGCTCACGCCCGCGATCCTGGCCGACGCAGACCTCGTCATCGATGCCCTGTTCGGGGCCGGACTGTCGCGGCCGCTGGAGGGCACGGCCGCCGACGTGGTGGCGGCGATCAACGCCTCGGGCAAGCCCGTCGTGGCCGTCGACGTGCCGAGCGGTCTCGACGGCACCTCCGGTGCCGCTGCCGGGCCGGTCGTCAAGGCCACGCGCACCGTCACCTTCTTCCGCCTCAAGCCCGGCCACCTGCTGCTGCCCGGCCGCGCGCTGTGCGGGGAGGTGCGGCTTGCCGACATCGGCATCCCCGAGGCCGTGCTGGGCACAATCGCCCCTGCCACATTCGCCAACCGCCCGGCCCTGTGGCGTCGCGCCTACCCGAGGCCGGAGATCGAGGCGCACAAATATGCGCGCGGCCATGCGGTGGTCGTGTCCGGGCCGGCCGACGCTACCGGCGCCGCCCGCATGGGGGCGCGCGCGGCCCTGCGGGTGGGCGCCGGGCTCGTCACCGTGGTCGGCTCGGCGACCGCAACCGCGGTCAATGCCACGCACCTCACGGCAGTGATGGTCAAGACCGTCGGCAGCGACAGCGCGCTGGCCGAGTTCCTCGCCGACACGCGCCGCAACGCCGTGCTGATCGGGCCCGGTGCCGGCGTCGGCACCCAGACCGCCTCGGCCGTCCTCGCTGTTCTGGCGTCACCCGCCGCCGCCGTGCTCGATGCCGACGCGCTCACCTCGTTCGTGCCGAATGCGGAGGAAAAGCCGGTGCGGGCGTCGGGCTTCGGCTTCGTCGGGCGCGGGGCCGACCCCGGCCCCGATGCCGACGCGCTCTTTGCCGCCGTCAAGGGGCGCGCCGCACCTGTGGTGCTCACCCCGCACGAGGGCGAGTTCAAGCGCCTGTTCGGCCAGCTCTCCGGCTCCAAGCTCGACCGCGCGCGGACTGCCGCCGCCAGAAGCGGCGCGGTCGTGATCCTCAAGGGCCCCGACACGGTGATCGCCAGCCCCGACGGCCGCGCCGCCATCAACGACAATGCGCCGCCGTGGCTCGCCACCGCCGGCTCCGGAGACGTGCTGGCGGGCCTCGTCACCGGCCTCCTGGCCCAGCGCATGCAGGCCTTCGAGGCGGCCTGCGCCGCGGTGTGGCTGCACGGGGAAAGCGCTTCGAGCCTGGGGATGGGCCTCATCGCCGAGGACCTGCCCGAGGCGCTGCCGGCTGTGCTGCGCGGGCTGAGCATCCCGTAGGGTGCGAAAGCAAAGCGCATCGCACCGATGCAAGCGGCGGTTCGGCGCAATTCGGCTTCGCCGCTTGCGCCCTCCTATGCCCCCTACTCCTTGCGCAGGCTGCCGCCGCCGTCGACCACCAGGGCGATGCCGGTGATGAAGTTGGCCTCATCGGAGGCGAGGAACAGCGCGGCGTAGGCCACGTCCCAGCCGGTGCCCATCTTCTTGCGCAGGGGCACGCGGGCGTTGCGGGCGGCCTCCACCTCGGCGCGCGACTTGCCCCAGGTGCGGGCGCGGGTGTCCACCGCCATCGGCGTGTTCATCAAGCCCGGCAGGATGGCGTTGGCGCGCACGCCGAACTCGGCATTCTGGTAGGCGATCTGCTCGGTGAAGGCGATCATGCCGGCCTTCGTGGTCTTGTAGGCCACGGTCGGATAGTTGGAGGTGAGCGCCGCCACCGAGCTGATGTTGACGATGGAGCCCGCCTGCTGCCTGCGCATGATGGGCAGGGCGTGCTTGCAGGCCATGATGGTGCCGCGCAGGTTGATGGCGTTGACGCGGTCGAAGGCCTCCTCGGTGATCTCGAGCGGCGTGGCGTCGCCGCCGGCGAGGCTGACGCCGACATTGTTGTGCAGGATGTCGATGCGGCCCCACAGCCGCATGGCCTCGTCGACGGCGGCCTTCAACGTTGCCTCCTTCGTGACGTCGGCCTGGAAGGGCACGCACGTGCCGCCCTCCTTCTTGACGAGCTCGGCCGTCTCCGCTGCCGAGTCCAGCCGATGGTCCACGGCCAGCACCTTGGCGCCCTCGCGGGCGAACAGCAGCGCCGTGGCGCGCCCGTTGCCGATGCCCTCGCCGGGGCTCTGACCGGCCCCGACGATGATGGCCGTCTTGTCGCGCAGTCGCATGGGCTCCTCCTCCGCGTCTCTCTCCTCGGTCGAGGATCGGCCGCGGAGGGGAAAAACGCAACGCGCACCGGGCGAGGGGCTGATGCCCGCTCACGCGCTGGCAAACCTCACATAGCCTTCCGGGCTGATCGGCCACGCCGGGTTCCAGGCGATCTCCCAGGCATGCTCGTCGGGATCGGCAACGTAGCCGCGCAGGCCGCCATGCGGCGGTGCGGAGGCCGGCACCAGCAAGCGGCCACCGAAACGGGTCAGGCGATCGAGCGCCGCCTGCACGTCCTGCGGCCTGGCGACGTTGTGGGCGAGGGTGAAGGCACCGGGCCGCGCCAGGCCCGTTCGCTGCAGGTCGGCCTCGAGCGCGCCGGTGAGCCATGTGCCGAGCACGAAGCCGTTCATCTGGTAGAAGCCGATCTCGGCATTCTCGAATGCCGGCGTCCAGCCGAAGCCGTCACAGTAGAAGCGCCGCGAGGCGGCAAGATCGGCCACGCCTAGGGTGACGACAGAAAGTTGCTGCTGCATGGTCCCACGCTCCTTGCTCGCCGGCGCACCATGCGCCGGCGTTCAGGTCGTGGGACTTGGCGCCGTGCGCCAGCCAGAGCTCCCGCTGCCGGGAACGACCGGGCTAACCAAACCGGTCCGCCTTTTTCGACGGCGGCAGATTAGGCGCCGACGCCGACGCGTCAAGTTCGGGGCGGCCGGCCTCTGAGCGGAGGACGGTTCAGCCCTTGACGATCAGCGCGTCCACCACCGACACGCCTTCACCCTGCGCATGCACCAGCACCGGGTTGAGATCGATCTCGGCTACCGTTTCCGCGTGATCGGCCGCGAACCGGGAAATGCGCACCATCAGCGCGACGAGTGCGTCGACGTCGGCCGGAGGGGCGCCGCGGTGTGCACCGAGCAGGGCCGCGCCCGCGAGCCGGCCGAGGAGCTCGCGCGCATCCGCCGCCGTGAGCGGCACCGGCGCCAGCGCCACGTCCTTCAAGACTTCCACCGCGACGCCACCGAGCCCCACCATCAGCATCGGCCCGAAGGTGGCGTCGCGTTTGATGCCCAGGATCACCTCGCGCCCGGGAGGTGCCATCGGCTGCACCAGCACGCCGAGGACGCGGGCCTGCGGTGCATGGCGGTGCGCATTCGCAAGCACCTCCTCGAAGGCGTCGCGCACCTCGCCGGCGGAGCGCAGGCCGAGCCTGACGGCGCGGGCCTCCGTCTTGTGCAGAATATCGGGCGACTGCACCTTGAGGGCTACTGCACCACCGATCTTCTGCACCGCCGCCTCGGCCTCGGCCGCCGACGTCGCCAGCGTGCCCACCGGATTGGCACCGATGCCGTACACAGCGAGCACCGGCCGCGCCTCCCACTCGCACAAGGCCGACCCGCCCTTCGCCAGCAGGCGCCGGGCTGCGGCCTTGTCGGCCGCAAGTGCGCTCGTCGCCTCGATCGGGCGCAGGAAGCGCTCGCGCACGGCGCGATAGTCGGCCATGGCGCGCAGCGTGCGCGCGCAGTTGCCGATGTCGGTGTACAGCGGCAGGCCCGCCTGGCTCAGGATCTCGACCGAGCGCTGGGCAGGCAACGTATAGCTCCACATCAGGATCGGCTTGTCGGCTGTCTCGGCGAGGCGCGCCAGCGGCTCCTTCTGCTTCTCCAGTCCGTGGGGATTGCGCCCCGTCATCACCACGACGACGCCGTCGATTGCGGGCGAGGGCAGCACGAGCTCGGCCAATCCGGCGTAGCCGATCTTGGCTGCGGCCTGGGCCGTGGCGTCGACCGGGTTCTGCGAGGTGCCGTAGGCGGGCAGATGGACGTCGATCCGGGCCCGCGTTGCGTCATCGAGCACGGGCACCTCGAGGCCGGCCGCGGTGCAGGCATCCGCCATCCAGCCCCCGCCGCCGCCCGAGGCCGTGCAGATGCCGACCCGCCGGCCCGCGGGCAACCGATCGCCCCAGGCGAGGAAGCCGGCGGCGAGGTCCACCATCTCGCCGATGTCGGCACCCTCGAGGATGCCGTAGCGCTGGAACATGGCGCGGTAGGCGGCGTAGGAGCCCGCCAGCGCCGCGGTATGGGACGCAGCCGCGCGCACCCCCGCATCCGACTGGCCGATCTTGTTGACGATGATCGGCTTGCCGGCCTTGAGCGCCTTCTCGGCCACGCGCCGGAAGGTGTCGGCCGTCTTGACGTCCTCGAGCAGCAGGAGCAGCGCGTCCGTCTTGCCCTCGTCGAGGATGAAGTCGGCAAAGTCGAGCGTCTCCAGGCACGCCTCGTTGCCGGTCGTCACGATGTAGCGGAACGACAGCTCCTTGGCGCGGCCGTGATCGAAGAAGGCAAAGCCCATGCCGCCGCTCTGGGCGCACACCGCAAGCTGGCGCCGCTCGCGCCCCACGGGCGTCAGCGGCCGGCCGCTCGCCTCCATGGCCGGACTGAAGGTGGGGCACAGGCCGGCCGCGACGTTGGCGAAGCCCTCCGAGTTGGGTCCGGAGACCGCCATGTCGTAGCGCCCCGCGATGGCGCGAATCTCCTGCTGCAGGCTCGAGCCGGCAGAGCCGGACGCCTCGGCAAAACCCGAGCTCAGGATCACGGCCGCACGCACGCCGGCCTTGCCGCAACGCTCCAACTCGGCGGGCACATGCTCGGCGGGGATGATGATGACGGCAAGGTCGGCCGGCTCGGGCAAATCGGCCACCGAGGGGTAGGCCTTGACGCCCCCCACCTCGGCGCTGCTGCGGCTCACCGGATAGAGCGTGCCGGCGAAGCGGTGGCCGCGCATCACGTTGAAGATGCGCCCGCGCAGGCTCTCCGGCTCGGCCGAGGCGCCGATGAGCGCAACCGTGCGCGGCCACAGCAAAGCGCCGAGATCGGCCATGGCGAGGTCCCCCGTTATGCTCCCCGCCGATGAAAGCACCGGGCAGCCGGGCCGGCAACGCAGCAGCGCTTCGGGCCTGCAATGCGCGAGCGGGGGGGCCGAGCGGCGCGCAGCCGCAATGCGGCACCAGTGAGGCCCGGGAGGCGGCCCGTTCGGTCTTCTGTGGATAGAGGGGGCCGGGTCGGTTGAGACGACTCGGAATTGTATAGCATCCCTTTGGTGCACTGCGCAGGAGCGGGAGGAGACCCAATGAAGAAAGCAGCACTGCTCGTTGCCGCGGGACTGTTGGTGCTCGCGCCGGCGCAGGCCATGAGCGAGATCGG
>DASRDL010000156.1:0-4130 GCA_035652635.1 Hyphomicrobiaceae bacterium
GCCGCGCGCGTGCCACTGGACGCGCCCGGCGCGCCACCCGATATTCTGGAGGCCAGGAGGGCGCTTTCCCTTGAACGACAAAAAGGACGTCGAGGAGAACCGGCTTTCCGCCCGCGCCGCGCGCTACGTACGGGTCGGCACCAACGTCGGCGCGGTGGCGGCGCGGGTCGCCGGCCAGCGCCTGCTCGGCGTCGACGCCGACGACGCCAGGAATGCGGCGGCGCTGGCGGCGGCATTGGGGGGCCTGAAGGGGCCGATCATGAAGGTGGCGCAGCTCTTGGCCACCATCCCCGAGGCGCTGCCCCCCGAGTACGCCCAGGAGCTCTCCCAGCTGCAATCGCAGGCCCCGCCCATGGGGCCGGCATTCGTGCGCCGGCGCATGGTGGCGGAGCTGGGTCCCGACTGGGCGGCCCGCTTCCGCAGCTTCGAGCAGCAGCCTGCCGCCTCGGCCTCGCTGGGCCAGGTGCATCGTGCCGTCGGGCCCGGCGGGGAGCCGCTGGCGGTCAAGCTGCAGTATCCAGACATGCAGTCGGCGGTGGAGGCCGATCTCAACCAGCTCAAGCTGGTGTTCGCGCTGCACGCGCGCATGAACCCGGCGATCGAGACCGGCGAGATGCTGAAGGAGATCTCGGCCCGCCTGCGGGAAGAGCTCGATTACCAGCTGGAGGCGCGCCACACCGCGCTCTACGGCGCCATCTTCGAGAACGAGCCGACCATCCGCGTGCCGCGCGTGCTGCCCGAGCTCTCGACCAAGCGGCTCCTCACCATGACCTGGCTCGAGGGCCGACGCCTGATGGACTACAAGGCGGCACCGCTCGAGCACCGCAACACGATAGCGCGCGCCATGTTCCGCGCCTGGTGGTATCCCTTCTCGCATTATGGCGTGATCCATGGCGATCCGCATCTCGGCAACTATACGATCTTTGAAAAGGATGGCCGCAACGGCAGCGGCGGCGCGCTGGGGGAACCGGCCGGCATCAACCTGCTCGACTACGGCTGCATCCGCACCTTCCCCACACCGTTCGTGCAGGGTGTGATCGACCTCTACAACGGTCTGCTGGAAGGAAAGCGCGATCTCGTCGTCCACGCCTACGAGACCTGGGGCTTCAGAGGCCTCTCGGCCGAGCTGATCGACACGCTCAATATCTGGGCCCGCTTCATCTGCGGGCCGCTGCTCGACGACCGGGAGCGCGAGATCGCTGACGGCACCACGCCCGGCCAGTACGGCCGCAAGGAGGCGTTCACGGTACACAAAGCCTTGAAGGAGAAGGGCCCCGTGAAGGTGCCGCGCGAGTTCGTGTTCATGGACCGGGCGGCGATCGGGCTCGGCGGCGTGTTCCTGCACCTCGGCGCCCGGCTGAACTGGCACAATATGTTCAACGATACGATCCGCGGGTTCCGGCTCGAGGAGGTGGGGGAACGGCAGAGGGCTGCATTCGCTGCGGTCGGGGTTCCGCTACCTGTGGTAGGCTGACGACCATGCGATTTACGGTAGGACTGAAGGCCAAGGGCAAGTCGGATCACACGGTGGTGGAGGCCGAGGATGCCCTCGTTGCCGCCATGAAGGTCAAGCTCGCGCAGCCGGAGGCCGAGATCCTGTACGTGCGCCGGGCCAATCGCCGCGGCGACGCCAGACATCCCCCTCACAAGCTGCGCAAAGAGGCATAAGGCCGGGCATGGCCAGGCAGGGCAGGATCAGGGTCGGCATCGGCGGGTGGACGTTCGAGCCCTGGCGCGGGGTGTTCTATCCCAAGGGGCTCGCCCACGCGAAGGAGCTCGAGTACGCCAGCCGCAAGCTCACCACCATCGAGATCAACGGCACCTTCTACCGCACGCAGACGCCCGCCACCTTCGCCAAGTGGGCCGCCGAGGTGCCCGACGGCTTCGTGTTCTCCGTCAAGGGCCCGCGCTATGCCGTCAACCGCAGCATGCTGGCGGAGGCGGGCGATTCCATCAAGCGCTTCCTCGATTCGGGGCCGCTGGAGATGGGCGACAAGCTCGGGCCGTTCCTGTGGCAGTTCGCGCCGCACAAGAAATTCGACGCCGCCGACTTCGGCAAGTTTCTCGAGCTGCTGCCCTCCAAGCTCGACGGGCGGAAGCTGCGCCATGTCGTGGAAGTGCGCCACGTCTCGTTCTGCACGCCCCAGTTCATTGCGCTCTTGCGCGAGTTCTCCATCCCCGTCGTGTACGCCGAGCATGAGAAGTACCCGGCCATTGCCGATCCCGTGGGCGATTTCGTCTATGCGCGGCTGCAGAAGGGCGAGGACGACATCCCCACCGCGTATCCGCCGAAGGAGATCGCCGCCTGGGCCAGGCGCGCCGAGGCGTGGGCCAAGGGCGGCGCACCCGCGGACCTGGCCCTCACCGATCCCGCCAGGAAGCCCAAGGCCGCCCCGCGCGACGTGTTCGTCTACTTCATCCACGAGGGCAAGGTCCGCGCGCCGGCGGCGGCCATGGCGATGATCGAGGAGCTGGCATCGTAGGGCGCATGAGGCGAAGCCGTAATGCGCCGATCTACGCCCTAAATTCGGTGCACTGCGGCTTCGCCTTGTGCACCCTGCCTCCTTACCCGCTACACCCTTCGCCGCGGGCGCACGCGAGGGAGCTGCACGAACTTCCACGGCGCCGGCGTGTCGCCGATCGGCACCTCGATGACGACGGGGCCCGGCTCCTTGAAGGCCCGGCGCAGGGCGGTGCGCAGCTCTTCGGGCGACGTCGCCTCGAGGCCCACGGCGCCGAAGCTCTCCGCCAGCTTGACGAAATCCGGGTTGGTCAGGTCGCTGGCGATGATGCGGCCGCGGTAGTCGTCGCGCTGCATGCGCCGCACGTTGCCGAAGGCGTTGTCGTTGAAGACGATGGCCACCACGGGGATGCGGAAGTGCACCGCCGTCGCCAGCTCCTGCACGTTGAACATGAAGCCGCCGTCGCCGTTGACCGACACCACGGGCACGTCGGGGCGCGCGATCTTGGCGCCGAGCGCGGTGGGAAAGCCCATGCCGAGCGCGCCCTGGTAGCCGAGCGTCAGATAGGTGCGCGGGGCATAGACGGGGAAGGCCAGCCGGCTCACGTAGCCCACCTGCGTGAACTCGTCGACGAACAGGCCGTTCTCCGGCAGCTCGGCGCGGATGGCGTCGAGGTAGGCCATCTGCGGCTCGAGCTTGGCGATCTCGGCGCGCACCTGCGCCTTCACCTGCGCGACCTCCTCGCGGAAGGCTGCGCGCTTGCGGTTGTGCCGGGGCACGCGATCGAGAAGGCGGCGCGTCACGGCGGCCGCGTCACCCAGCAGCGCGGTCGTGCGCACGCGGTGGCGCACCATCTCCTCCGGATCGATGTCGATGCGGATGAGCTTGAGGTCCTCGTCCACGCCCCAGCCCAGAATCTGCGAATGCAGGCGCGAGCCGATGCCGAGCACCACGTCGGCATCGGCCCACAGCCTGTGGCCGGCCGGGAAGGGCACGCTGAGCTCGTGGCGGCTGTCGACCACGCCGTGGCCCATGCGGTAGGCGACGACGGGCGCCTCCAGCATCTCGGCCAGCGCCGTCACCTCGGCGCCGGCGTGCTGTGCGCCCCCGCCGACGACGATCAGCGGCCGCCTGGCCTCGCCCAGCATCCTGGCGGCGGCCTCGACGGCGTCGTCGTCCGGCTCCGGCGCGGGCAGCGGCGCCGGCAGATCGGGAAGGGCCACCCGCGCCGCCTTGCCCCACACGTCGAGCGGGCATTCGAGCGCCACCGGCCGCGGCCGCCCGGCCAGCATCTGCCGGAACGCCTCGTCGGTGGCGGCGGCGGCCTCGTGGGGCGCGCGGATGCGCGCCGACCACTTGGTGAGCCGCTGCATGACGCCGAGCTGGTCGGGGATGTCGTGCAGGTGGCCGGTGTCGCGGTTGACGAAGGCGAGCGGCACCTGCCCGCTGATGGCCAGCACCGGAGCGTTGTTGCCGTAGGCCTGCGACAGGGCAGCCGTGGTGTTGAGGAAGCCGGGGCCCGGAACGACGCAGTAGGCGGCGGGCTTGCCGGTGGCCATGGCGGCACCGAGGGCGAGATAGGCCGCGCCCTGCTCGTGGCGCGTGTGGATCGGCCGGATGCGGTTGGTGCGGTCGTAAAGGGCATCGAAGAACGGATCGTTCTGCACC
>DASRDL010000157.1:0-4783 GCA_035652635.1 Hyphomicrobiaceae bacterium
GCTGTCGGCCGGCGCCGAGTTCATCGTCGCCATCACCGGCGAGATCATGACCATGCCGGGCCTGCCCAAGGTGCCGGCGGCCAACTCCATCCGCCTCAACGACAAGGGCCAGATCGAGGGACTGTTCTGAGGCTCCCTGCGATTGCCGCGCATTTCGCTTCGCGAAATCCCGGCATGACACCGGTGGGAGGGGACGCGCCGGTCGCTAGTCCCGGCACGGGTTGCCGGTGGCGACGCACGTGTGGCGTCCGTCTTCGAGCGTGCACTGGTAGGACGTCGCCTGCGCGCGGTTGAAGTCGGCGTAAGCCGCGCCCAGCGCCGGCATGGCCCGTACCTTGGCGCGCCAGTTGCCGCGTGCCTTCAGCTTGGCCAGCACCTCGAAGCGCGAGGGATCGCCGCGCGCGCTCACCGGCTGATCGGCGCAGGTGGCCGCCTCGGCGGTGCCGCCCAGGGCACAGGCGATGAGCGAGAGAAATCCGAAGGCGGTGAGGAATATTGCAGGCATGCGCACGCCGTCGTTGTGCATTGGGGCGGGCAACGATACGACTTCGCTGCCGGGGCGGATAGCCCGCCGGTGCCGGCACCGCGACGGAGCGAGCCCCGATGAGCCCACCGAACGGCCCCATGAGCGTGAGCGACGAGGTTCTCGACAAGTTCAGGGGCCTCGCCACCCCCACCATCGCCAACGCGCTCGACGATGTCGCCTTCGAGGGTGTGCTCGTCGGTCTCACCCAGATGGTGCCGGGCACGCGCTGTGTCGGCCGCGCCGTGACGGTGCGCGAGGTCACGGGCCGGCGGGGCGACTTCACCTCCGAGGACTTCAAGGTCGGCCGCATCATCGACGCGGCCAATCCGGGCGACGTTCTGGTCATCGACAACGGGGGACATTGCGTGTCGACCTTCGGCGGGCTCGCCACGCTGGCCGCCAAGCTCAAGGGGATCGCCGGGCTGGTCGCGGACACCGGCGTGCGCGACCGCGAGGAAATGATCGAGCATGCCTTTCCCGTATTCGCGCGCCACATGACGCCGCTCACCGGCAGGTCGCGGCTCGCCGTCGTCGCTACCAACGAGCCCGTCAGCTGCGGCGGCGTGCGCGTGCGACCGGGGGACGTGATCGTGGCGGACGGTTCGGGCGTGGTGTGCATCCCGGCCGAGCACGCGGCCGAGGTGGCGGAGCTCGCCCAGGGCTATGCCAGGGACGACGCCGCCGCTGCCGCCGAGCTCGCCAGGGGTCTGAGCTTCACCGCGGCGATGGCCAAGTTCCGCCGCATCTGAGGACGCCGCTCGAGCAGGCGCGGGGAGAAGGCGCGTGGCCCAAGGCATCGCCGAGCTCGGGAAACGGGTCGACCCCGGCGCGGGCCGAGCGTTCCTGTCGACGCTGGTGGTGCTCACCTTCGCCATGAACCTCATCGCCCGCGGCGTGCCGGAGACGTTTGCCGTCTTCCTGCTGCCGGTGCAGACGGGGCTGGGCGTCTCGCGCCCCGACATCACCCTCACCTATTCTGTCTACATGCTGGCCTACGGCATCTCCGGCCCCCTGGCGGGGCAGATGATCGACCGGCTCGGTGCGCGCGTGGCCTACGGCTTCGGGCTCGTGTGTCTCGGCGCCGGGTATGTGCTGGCGGGCTTCGCCACCGAGCTGTGGCACTACATGCTCGGCGTCGGGCTGATGGGTGGGCTCGGCGCGGCCGCGCTCGGCATGATCGTGGCGTCGGCCCTGCTCAGCCGCTGGTTCACGAGCCGCATCGGCTCCATCATGTCGATCCCGTACGCAGCCATCGGGGCCGGCATGCTGGTGCTGCCGCCGGTGACGCAGCTTCTGCTCGACGCCTACGGCTGGCGCACGACCCACATCATCGTCGGCGCCGGGGTGCTCGCGGCCCTGCCGCTGGTCATGCTCCTGCCGCTGCGGCGCATGACGGCCGGTTCGCCGGAGTGGCGCTCGCTGCGCACGCAGACGGCCGCGGGGGAGGCGCCGCGCTGGACCATCGCCTCGGCGCTGCGCACCAGCGCGTTCTGGGGCCTGTTCCTCGCCTACATGGCGACGGCAGTCGCCGCCTACAGCGTCATGCCGCACTCGGTCGCCTATCTCGTCGAGCGCGGCTTCGAGCCGCTGATGGCGGCCAGCGCCTTCGGCCTTGCCGGCATGCTCTCCGCCTGCGGCATCATCGGTGTCGGCTGGCTGTCGGACCGCCTCGGCCGGCGGCAGACCGCCACCATCACCTACATCTCCACCATCGTCGGCATCACGGCGCTGTCCTGCATCACGCTGTGGCCGACCCTGCTGCTCGTCTATGCCTTCGTGCTGTTCTTCGGCCTCATGCAGGGCGCGCGCGGCCCGATCATCGTCGCCATGGTGGCCACCCTGTTCCCGGGCGGCGTGGGCGTGGTCTACGGCACGCTGTCGGTGGCGCAGGGCTTCGGGGCGGGGCTCGGCTCGTGGGTGTCGGGCCTGCTCTACGAGCTCACGGGAAGCTACATTGCGTCGTTCGTGCTGGCGATCGGCTGGGCGCTGGTGGGGCTCGGCTCGTTCTGGCTGGTGCGCAGCCTGCGCGAGGAGTGGGTGGGCGCTCCGCCCGCGCGCCTCGAGTGATCGGACAGGGGAGTTGGCCCGTATGCCCCGTCACCGCATCGCCATCATCGGTCTCGGCATGGCGGTCACGCCGCACGCCAAGAGCCTCGTCGACCTCGCCGACCGGGCCGAGGTGGTCTGCGCGATGAGCCCAAGCGCGGCGCGGCGCGAGGCTTTCCGCTCACGCTTTTCCTTCCCGACCGCGGACAGCCTGGAGGCGGTGCTGCATGATCGCAGCATCACGGCGGCCGCGGTGCTGACGCCGCCCAACACGCACCTGGAGATCACATCGCGGCTCGCCGCCGCCGGCAAGCACGTCCTGCTGGAGAAACCGCTCGAGGTGTCGACCGCGCGGGCCGGGCAGCTGGTGGCGGCCTGCCGCGACGCCGGCGTGACGCTGGGTGTCGTGCTCCAGCACCGCTTCAAGCCGGCGGCCGAGCGGATTGCCGGCATCCTGGCCGCCGGCGATCTCGGCCAGATCGTCAACTGCTCCACCTCGATCCGCCTGTGGCGGCCGCAGAGCTACTACGACGATCCCGGCCGCGGCACCAGGGCACGCGACGGCGGCGGCGTGCTGCTCACCCAGGGCATCCACACGCTCGATCTGATGTTGAGCCTCGCCGGTCCGATCGTCGAGGTCGCAGGCTACGCCACCACCTCGCCGGTGCACCGCATGGAGACGGAGGACCTCGTGTGTGCCGCCGTGCGCTTCGCCGGCGGCGCGGTGGGCGTCATCGAGGCCACCACGGCCGCCTATCCGGGTGCGCCGGAGCGCATCGAGCTCATCGGCACGCGGGGCGCGGCGACGCTCGCCGGCACGGCGCTGTCGGTGCACTTCCACGACGGCCGGCGCGAGACGGTGGAGGCCGACGCCTCGCCGGGTGGCACCGGCGCCGACCCCATGGCCTTCCCGCACGACTATCATTTGGGCGTGTGGCGCGACTTCCTCGACGCCCTGGACACGGGCCGCAGCCCGCGCGTCTCCGGCACCGAGGCGCTGAAGGTGCACCGGCTGATCGATGCGCTGCTGGCGGCGGAGGCGACCGGCAGCAAGGTCAGACCTGTCGCTGCCGCTTAGAGCACATGGTGCACCGCGGGCGCGTTGGCCGGAGTCGGGAGCAGGGGCCTCGGTGCCGGCGCGTCGCGGCCTGAGTGCCCCCGCCCTTTCGCGTGGACGTGCCCTTCCGCTCAGGTCTTCATGTTGCGGTAGCGGATCGAGTACGCGTCCATGGTGTAGTCGGCGACCTGGTGCCAGAGGTAGCCGTCGGACTGGAACGCGGTGTAGCTGTCGTAGAGCTTCTTGAAGTTCGGGTTCTTCGCGTTGAGCTCGGCGTAGAGCTCCTGCGCCGCTTTATGGCAGCCGTCCATCACCTCCTGCGAGAAGGGGTGCAGCACCGCACCCAGATTGACAAGGCGCTTCAGTGCGGCCGTATTGCTGGCATCGTACTTGGTCGCGACCCAGTTGTTGACCTCCAGCGCGGCGGACTTGAGCGCCTCCTTGTAGAGAGGGGGCAAGCTGTTCCACTTGTCCACGTTGATGACGAACATCAGACACGAGCTCGGCTCCCACCATCCGGGATAGTGGTAGAACTTGGCGACCTTGTAGAAGCCGAGCTTTTCGTCGTCGTAGGGGCCCACCCACTCGGCGCCGTCGATCGTACCCTTCTCGAGCGCCGGATAGATCTCACCGCCGGCGATCTGCTGCGGGACGACGCCGACCCTCTGCATGATCTTGCCGGCGAAGCCGCCGAGCCTGAACTTCAGGCCCTTCAAGTCCTCCATGGTGTTGATCTGCTTGCGGAACCAGCCTCCCATCTGGGCGTTCGTGTTCCCCGCGGGGATGCCATAGCAATTGTAGCCCTTGAGGAACTCGTTCAGGAGGTCGAGCCCGCCGCCGTGCAGCATCCACGCATTCTGCATGCGGCTGCTCATGCCGAAGGGCAGGGCCGAGCCGTACACGAACGCGTCGTCCTTGCCGAAGTAGTAGTAGAGCGCGGTGTGGCCGCACTCGACGGTGCCGTTCTGCACGGCATCGACCACCTGCAGTCCGGGAACGATCTCGCCGCCGGCAAACGTCTGGATCTGGAACTTGTTGTCGGTGAGCGCGGCGACGCGCTTGCCAATCATGTCGGCGCCGCCGTAGAGCGTGTCGAGGGATTTCGGCCAGGAGGTCGTCTGCCGCCACCTGATCTCCGGCATGGACTGGGCAAT
>DASRDL010000158.1:0-4743 GCA_035652635.1 Hyphomicrobiaceae bacterium
GCGGATTCCTCGCTTCTCGGGCGGCTCGTCGATGTCACAATCGTGTCGGCCGGACCGAATAGTCTGGCCGGCGAGGTGGTCCCCGGCAGCGCGCGAGCGCATTGATGGCGCAAGCCGCCGATTGTGCTAGGGTGGGTCGTGCAGATTCTCCGGAATACTTGGAATGGCAAGGAGGCCGTCTAATTGACTGGCATTCGAGGGCCGGCAACCACAGGTCTGGGCAAGCAGTTGCGAGCTGCGCAGGCACGCGTGGTCGTGCCCTTCGAGGACAATCGGCATTTGAACCGGTTGCTCGGCGAGTATGACGGACATCTGGCGCTGCTCGAGGAGCGGCTCGGCATCGAGGCGCAGGCCCACGGCAACGTCGTCACCCTGACCGGGCCGACGGCGGCGTGCGAGATTGCGCGCGAGGTGCTGGAGAAGCTCTATGCGCGGGTGCGCCAGGGCGAGGACATCGGGCCCGGTGACATCGACGGTCTGCTGCGCCATGCCGGCAACGACAGTGCGCCGCCCGACGGGCTCGCCCAGATCCGCACGCGGCGCCGGGTCGTCACTGCCCGCTCGCCCAACCAGAGCGCCTACATCCAGGCCCTTCAGCGCGTCGACCTCGTGTTCGGCATGGGGCCGGCGGGCACCGGCAAGACCTACCTGGCCGTCGCCTATGCCGCGCAGTGCCTCGAACGCGGCCTCGTCGACCGCATCGTGCTGTCGCGGCCGGCGGTGGAGGCGGGCGAGCGGCTGGGCTTCCTGCCCGGCGACATGCGCGAGAAGGTGGACCCCTACCTGCGCCCGCTCTACGACGCGCTCTACGACGTGCTGCCGCAGGCCAAGGTGGAGCGCGACCTCGAGGTCGGCACCATCGAGATCGCACCGCTGGCCTTCATGCGCGGGCGCACGCTGGCGCACTCCTTCGTCATCCTGGACGAGGCCCAGAACACCACCAGCATGCAGATGAAGATGTTCCTCACCCGCCTCGGCGAGGGCTCCAAGATGGTGGTGACGGGCGATCCGAGCCAGATCGACCTGCCGTCGGGCCAGCGCTCGGGGCTCGAGGAGGCCGCCGGCCTGCTCGACGGCGTGCGCGGCATCGAGGTCGTGCGCTTCAAGGCGACGGACGTGGTGCGGCGCGATCTCGTGGCCCGCATCGTCGAGGCTTACGACGCCGCCGGCGAGGGCCGGGAGCGTCCATGAGCGATCCGGGCGACAGTACGCCGTCGGCCCCGCCGGCCGAGACCCGAGACGAGCCGGAGGAGCCTCCGCTACGTCTGGCGATCGCCATCGTGCGCGAGAACGGCGACTGGGATGCGTTCGGCGATGTCGACAGTGCGGTACACCGGGCCGCGGCGGCGCTGGCGCGCAACCGGCAGATCGCGCTTCGGCAGGACTGCGAGGCGAGCGTGGTGCTGGCAGACGACGCGCTCGTGCGCCGGCTCAACCGCACCTACCGCGGCAAGGATCGAGCAACCAACGTGCTGTCGTTCCCGTTCCAGCCACCGCCGGGCGCCGGCCCCTTGGATGCGGAGATCTATCTCGGCGATGTGGTGCTGGCGGCCGAGACCGTCGGCCGCGAGGCCGCCGAGCGCGGGATCGAACCCGGTCACCACCTGCAGCACCTCGTGATCCATGGCCTCCTGCACCTGCTGGGCCGGGACCATCAATCCGACGCCGAGGCCGAGGCGATGGAGCGGCTGGAGGCCGAGATTCTGGCTGCGATCGGCGTCGCCGACCCCTACGCCGCCGAAGCGGCCTGAGATGACGGCAGACAGTGTCACCCGGTGACGTGTGCCATGAGCGTGAAACCGATGAACGACAGCGTTGACCGAGCCCCGGCAGGGAGCGAGGAGACGGCCGCCGAGCAGGGCCACAGTTGGCTCGCCGCGCTGCGCGCGCGGCTCGGTCTGCCCGGGGCGCCCACCCTCCGGGCGATGCTCGAGGACGCGCTCAAGGGGGCCGGCGACGACCGCGCCTTCTCCGCCGAGGAGCGCGAGATGCTGCTGCGCATCCTGCGCTTCGGCGGCCTGCGCGTGGTGGACGTGATGGTGCCGCGCGCCGACATCATCGCCGTCGACGAGAGCAAGTCGGTGTGGGAGCTGCTCGAGACCTTCGACAGCGCCGGCGTCTCGCGCCTGCCTCTGTTCCGCGACACGCTCGATGATCCGCGCGGCATGGTGCACATCAAGGACCTGATGCGCTGGATGATCGGCGAGGCTCTCGGTCGGCCGGCGAGCGAGGGCCACATCCAGTCGGTGCAGGCGCGCGCCGCGCTCGCCGATCGGCCGGCGCCCGCGGCGGCCGCCGCCGCGGTGCCGGATCTCCGGCGCCTCGATCTGTCGCGACCGATCGCCTCCACGCGGCTGCGCCGGCCGATGATCTACGTCCCGCCGTCGATGCCGGCCGCCAACCTCCTCATCCGCATGCAGTCCACCCACATCCACATGGCGCTGGTGGTGGACGAGTACGGCGGCACCGACGGCCTCGTCACCATCGAGGACCTGGTCGAGCAGATCGTCGGCGAGATCGAGGACGAGCACGACGAGGCCGAGGCCGCCAACATCGTGCAGGACCCGAAGCTCGGCCTGGTGATGGCGGCGCGTACGCCGGTCAGCGAGCTCGAGAGCCACCTGGGCGTCAAGCTGCTCAAGCCTGAGGAGGCGGAGGACATCGATACGCTGGGCGGCCTGATCTTCTCCCTGCAGGGCCGGGTGCCGGCGCGCGGAGAGCTCATACGCCACCCGTCGGGGCTGGAGTTCGAGGTGCTCGATGCCGACCCGCGGCGCGTCAAGAAGCTCAGGATCCATCGGCGCGGCCCGGGCCCCAAGCCGAAGGACGGCGGCGCGGTTGCGAAAGCCTGACGTGGACCAGGGCTTGGACGGCCTCGGGCCAGGCGCGGCGCCCGCGACCCCGGATTCTGCGCTCATGCCTATCGGACGCGGCCGCATTGCGGCCCTCGCGCGGCGCGTGCGCAGCCTCGTGGGCTGGCGGCGGCGCCTGGTGGCGCTCCTCGCCGGGGCTGCGTCGGTCCTGGCCATGGCACCCTTCTTCGCCTGGCCGGTGCTCTGGATCACCTTGACCGTTCTCGTTTGGCTCATCGACGGCGCCTCGCCGGCCTGGCGTGGCGCCGACGCCGCGGGCCGGCGCGTGCGCGCCGATCACCTGATTGCCGCTGCGGGTGCCGGCTGGTGGTTCGGCTTCGGCTATTTCCTCGCCGGCCTGTTCTGGGTGGGTGAGGCCTTCCTGGTCGAAGCGGCGACGTTTGCCGTGCTGCTGCCCTTTGCCGTCACGCTGCTGCCGGCCGGCATGGCCCTCTACTGGGGCGGTGCAGCTGCGCTGGCCGCACGCTTCTGGAGCGCGCGACCCTGTCGTGTCCTGGTGCTGGCGCTGGCTCTGTCGGCGGCAGAGTGGCTGCGCGGTCACCTGCTCACCGGCTTTCCGTGGAACCTGTTGGGCTACGCCCTCACCTACCCACTGCCGCTGATGCAGAGCGCAGCGCTGGTGGGCGTCTACGGGCTGACCTTGGTGGCCGTCATCGTCTTTGCCCTGCCGCCCGTTGCCTGGAGCGAGGCGCCGGCAGGCGAGGTCGGCCGACGCCGGCGCGCAGGTGCACTCGCCCTCGCCGTCGTGCCCATCGCAATGATGGCGACGCTGGGCGCGGTCCGCCTCGCACGGGCCGATGCCGCGACCGTGCCGGGCGTCAAGGTCCGCATCGTGCAGCCGAGCGTGCCGCAACGCGAGAAGTGGCGGCCCGAGCACCAGGAGCGCATCTTCCTCGAGCATCTGCGGCTGTCCGCCACCAATCCTGCCGGCGAGACGGACAGTGCCGGCATCACCCACATCATCTGGCCCGAGGCTGCCCTGCCCTTCCTCGTGCTCGACCATCCGGCGGCGCGCGCCGCCATCGGGCGGTCGCTGCCTCGGGGAGCGCTGCTCATCGCCGGAGCGCTGAGGGCGGAGCCGGCCCCGGCCGGCTCTGCGCGCCCGCGCCGCATCTTCAACAGCCTGCTGGTGCTCGGAGAAGGCGGCTCGCTGGTGGGCCTCTACGACAAGACGCACCTGGTGCCGTTCGGCGAATACCTGCCGCTGCAAGGTCTGCTCCGGTCGGTCGGGCTCGGATGGCTCGTCGGCATGCGCGGTGGTTTCGACATCGGCGTCACGCCGCGGCCGCTGCTCTCGGCGCCCGGCCTTCCGCCGGCGGCGCCGCTCATCTGCTACGAGGCCATATTTCCGGCCGCGGTGGTTCAGGGACCGCAGCGGCCCGGCCTCCTGCTCAACGTCACCAACGACGGCTGGTTCGGCGACACGACCGGCCCGCGGCAGCACCTGCACCAGGCCCGTGTACGGGCAGTGGAGGAGGGACTGCCTCTGCTGCGTGCCGCCAACAATGGCGTCTCGGCCGCAATCGACGGTTACGGCCATATCCTGGCGCGGCTCGATCTCGACGTGCGCGGCGTCATCGACGCGCCGGTTCCGGCGGCCCTTCCACCGCCGCCATATGCGCGTTTGGGAGATTTGACGTTGCTGCTGCTCTGGCTTGCCGTCGCCGGAACGGTCGCTCTGTGCATGCGACGATAAGCGCGCGCGACAAGGAGATGTGCGCTAACCGCTATCGGATAGGGCTGCTTGAGGTTGACGCGGTCGCAATGTGCACCTACGAATTGTGGAGTCGTTGGGCAATGCGTTCGGGGCTGTCATGTCGAGACCACCCGGTTTCGTCGACGATGATGAGGGCGACGACAAGGGCTCGCG
>DASRDL010000159.1:0-4387 GCA_035652635.1 Hyphomicrobiaceae bacterium
GGTCGACGAGCTCCTGCGCAAGGCGCGCGTGACGGTCGCCCAGGCCGAGCGCCAGCCGCTCTACGAGGAGGCCACGCGCCTCATCGTTGCCGACAGCCCGGACATCTGGGTCTACAACACGGTCGAGATCCGCGGCGTCACCGACCGCGTCAAGGGCTTCCGCTTCTCGCCCGTCGGCTCCGGCGGCGAGATGCGCTGGGTGCAGCTGGAGTAGGACTTCTCCCTCTCCCCATCGCCCTCCACGATGGGGAGAGGGTCGGGGTGAGGGGCGGCTCCATACGCATCGCGGCGCTTGTGCCTGCCCCTCACCCTGGCCCTCTCCCCGCAAGCGGGGAGAGGGGACCAACCCAAGGCTCTCATGCTTCGCTTCCTCCTGCGTCGACTGCTGCTGGTGATCCCGTCGCTCGCGGGGCTGCTGGTGCTGACCTTCTTCCTCATCCGCGTCGTTCCCGCCGACCCCGCCGCCGCGCTCGCCGGCGAGAACGCGACGCCGGCCCAGATCGCCGAGATCAGGCGCCAGTACGGGCTCGACCGGCCGCTCTACGTGCAGTTTGCCGTCTACCTGGGACAGGTTGCCCGCCTCGACTTCGGCGAGAGCGCCTACTCGCGCCGGCCGGTGGCGCTCGACATCAGGCAGCGGCTGCCCGCCACCATGGAGCTCACCATCACCGCGCTGCTGCTCGCCACCGCGCTCGGCATCCCGCTCGGCACCATCGCCGCCGTCTACCACAACCGCTGGCCCGACACGGTGCTGCGCAGCCTCTCGGTCGGCGGCATCGCCATCGCCGCCTTCTGGTTCGCCATCGAGCTGCAGCTCCTCTTCGCCATGGAGCTGGACCTGCTGCCCCTGCGCGGCCGCCTCAGCGCCGGCCTCGCCGCCCCGCCCGCGCTCACCGGCTTCCTGCTGGTCGACAGCCTGCTCGCCGGCCGCCTCGATGCCTTCGCCGACGGCCTGCGCCATCTGGTGCTGCCGGCGGTGACGCTGTCGCTGGGCGGCCTTGCCACCATCGTGCGCTTCACCCGCGCCGGGGTGCTGGAGACGCTGCAGAAGGACTTCGTCACCTACGAGCGGGCGCAGGGCTTCCCGCAGCGCGCGCTCATCTGGAAGTTCGTGCTCAGGAACTCGGTGGTGGCGGCCATCACCCAGATCGGCCTCCTGTTCGGCGGCCTGATCGCCGGGGCCGTGGTAGTGGAGACCATCTTCGACTGGCCGGGCATCGGCTTCTACACCGTGCAGGCGATCCTCACCGCCGACTACAAGGTGATGCTGGCGGTCACCCTGCTGATCGGTGTCATCTACGCCCTCGTCAACATCCTGGTCGACGTGGTGCACGGCCTGATCGATCCGCGCCTGCGGGAGCGGGGCTGAGCCATGCTCGTCCTCGCCAAGTTCGCCAAGGACAAGCCGGCCGTGCTGGGCGCCGCAATCGTGCTGGCCGTGGTGATCGTCGCCGTCCTGGCGCCGCTGCTCGCACCGTTTCCCGGCGACGTGTCCGCCTCCCACCTCCTCAAGCGCCTCAAGCCGCCCAGCGCCGATCATCCCTTCGGCACCGACAATCTCGGCCGCGACATCCTCTCCCGCGTCATCCTCGGCACGCGCGGCGCCCTGCTGATCGCGCTCATGGTGGTCGGCATCTCGATGGCCATAGGCGTTCCGCTCGGGCTGGTTGCCGGCTACTACCAGGGCTGGCTGCCGGAAGCGATCATGCGCGTCACCGACGTGTTCCTCGCCGTGCCGCAGCTGATCCTGGCGCTGGCGCTCGCCCAGCTGATGGGCCCCAGCCTGCAGAGCGCCATGCTGGCCTTGACGCTCACCTACTGGCCGTTCTTCACGCGCATCGTCTACGCCGAGGCGCGGCGGCTCAAGGCCGCGCTGTTCATCGATGCGCTCGAGTGCATCGGCGCGCGGGCGCCGCGTATCCTCTTCCTGCACATCCTGCCCAACTGCATCTCGCCCATCATCGTGCGCGCCACCATCGGCATGGGCTTCACCATCCTGGTGGCGGCGGTGCTGGGCTTCCTCGGCATGGGCGCCACCCCGCCCGATCCCGACTGGGGCCTCGCCATCGCCGAGAGCCGCGCCTATCTGCCGGAGGCCTGGTGGTTCTCCACCTTCCCGGGGCTCGCCATCTTCCTCACCGTGCTCGGCTTCAATCTTCTCGGCGACGGCCTGCGCGACATCGTCGATCCCAGGCTGAGGCGGTCGCGATGAACGAGGCGCCGCTACTCCAGGTCGAGGGCCTGCGCCTGTCGGTGCGCACCGATGAAGGCGTGGCGCAGATCCTCGACCACGTCGAGCTGAAGCTGCCGCGCGGGCAGATCCTGGGCGTGGTGGGCGAGTCGGGCTGCGGCAAGTCCACCCTCGCCCGCGCCATCCTCGGTATCGTGCCCAAGGCCGCCACCATCGAGAGCGGCCGCATCCTGCTCGAGGGCGAGAACCTGCTCGACCTCGACGAGCGCACCATGACGCGACGCGTGCGTGGCCGCCGCGTCGGCTTCATCCCGCAGGACCCCTACCTGGCGCTCAACCCCGTGTTCAAGATCGGCACGCAGCTGCTCTCGGTGCTGCGCTGGCACGCCCCGCCCGAGCTCGCCAGCGAGCGCGACCGGCGCGCCCGCCTCGTCGACCTGCTGCGCCGCGTGCAGATCCCCGAGCCCGAGGCCGTGCTCGAGCGCTACCCGCACCAGTTCTCCGGCGGCCAGCGCCAGCGGCTGATGATCGCCGGCGCGCTGGCCTGCAGCCCCTCGCTGGTGATCGCCGACGAGCCCACCACCGCACTCGACGTGACGACGCAGCTGCAGATCCTGAAGCTGCTGCAGTCGCTCACCGAGGAGTTCGGCATCGGCATGCTGTTCGTGACGCACGACTTCGGCGTGGTGGCCGAGCTGTGCGATGCCATAACGGTGATGTACGCCGGCCAGACGGTGGAGGCGGGGCCCACCGCCGCCGTGCTCGCCGACCCGCGCCATCCCTACACGCGCGCCCTCATCGCCTGCCATCCGGACCGCTCCGACACGCTGACCGGCATTCCGGGGCTCGTCCCCTCGCCGCTTGCGCCTCCGCCGGGTTGCCGCTTCGCCCCGCGCTGCGGCCACGCCGCCGACGTCTGCGCCCGCCGTGTGCCGCGGCTGGTGGCGGATTCCCCGGACCATCTCGTCAGCTGCCGGCTGGCGGACGAGCGACAGAAGGTGGTCGCATGAGCGCGGCGCCGCCGATCCTGGAGGCGCGCGACATCGTCGTGCTGCTGGGCGGCCAGAAGCGCTGGCTGCGGCCCGAGGTGCAGCCCGTGCGGGCCGTGGCCGGCGTGTCGCTGGCGCTGTCGGCGGGCGAGACGCTGGGGCTCGTCGGCGAGTCGGGCTGCGGCAAGACCACGCTGGGACGCACGCTGCTTGGCATCCAGCGCGAGACCGAGGGCGAGATCAGGCTCGACGGCCGCCTCGTCAGCGGGCTGCCGCCGCGCGAGGCACGCGGCGCACGCCGCACCGTGCAGTACGTTCACCAGGATGCCGGGGCGGCGCTCGATCCGTGGTGGAGCATCGGCCGCATTCTGGAGGAGGGCCTGATCGTTCACGGCGTCGGCGATGGCGAGACGCGGGCCAAGAAGATCGACCGCATCCTGGCCGCCGTCGGGCTCGACGGCACGTTCAGGCCGCGCTACGTCCACGAGCTGTCGGGCGGGCAGCTGCGGCGCGTGGCCCTCGCCCGCATCCTGCTGCTCGAGCCGAGGGTCGTCATCCTCGACGAGCCGACCTCCGGCCTCGACCTCTCCGTGCAGGCCACTGTCCTCAGTCTCATCGCCGATCTCAAGGCGCGGCTGGGGCTCACCTATCTCCTCATCTCGCACGATCTCTCCGTGGTCGAGCGCATGTGCGAGACCGTGGCCATCATGTACCTGGGCCGCATCGTCGAGGTGGGGCCGGCAAGCGCCGTCTTCGCCGCGCCGCTCCACCCGTATACCCGCGCGCTGCTCGCTGCCGCTCCACGCCTGGAGCCGGGCCGGCGGCTCGGCGGCGGCATCCTGGAAGGCGATCCACCGAGCCCGCGCAATCTGCCGTCGGGCTGTGCCTTTCGCACGCGCTGCCCGCATGCGACGAGCGCCTGCGCCGGGACGGTGCCGCAGCTGGAGCCGGCCGGCAGCGGCCACGATGTGGCCTGCCTGCGCTGGCGCGAGATCGCACGCGACACGAGCGCCGCCGCGGAGAAGCACGCATGAAAGCCGCTTACTACACCTCCTACGGCGCGGCGCGCGATGTGCTGCGCATCGGCGAGCTGCCCGACCCGGAGCCCGGGCCGGGCGAGGTGCGCGTGCGCATCCGCTACTCCGGCGTCAACCCGTCCGACTGCAACCGCCGCCGCGGCACGCGCGACCGGCCGGGCTACCCGCTC
>DASRDL010000160.1:0-5201 GCA_035652635.1 Hyphomicrobiaceae bacterium
GGGCCGCAAGCACGGCTTCCGCAACGTCGGCACGGGCACCCTGCATGTGCAGGCGACGCTCGCGGCGCCGATCTTCGAGGCCTCCTTCGACGACGCCCGCGAGGTCGTCTCCCGCCGCTGGGTGCCGGGCAGGTAGGCGGGTCTCCCCCGGCGCCGCTCAGGTGCGCGAGCGCGTCGTGCGCACGATGCGCGGGAAGTCGTCGCTGTCGCCGCGCGCGTGGCCGACCGGGGCGTTGCCTGTCGGCGCCCTGGCTTCCGCCACCGAGCTCCACCACCGCGCGAGGCCCGAGGGCGATTGCGCGCTCGGAGCCTGCTGGCCCGCCGAAATCTGCAGGGAATGGCTCGGTTGCAGCGTCGGGCTCTGCGCCGTGGCGCCGAAGCCCGAGGGGACGGGTGGAGGCGTGCGTGCACCCTGCGGTTGCGGCTGGGCCTGCGGCAGCGCGCCGCCGGCGAACCAGGCATCGATCAGGTCGAGCTCGTCGGCCGACAGGTTGAGGCCCTGGCTGCGGCACCGGGCGACGACGAAGTTGCGGAAGCGGCCGGCAAACAGATTGGCCGAGGCGCCCTGCTCGAACCACGGGTCGGCCTCGCTCACCACCTCCAGCACGAACCGCACGTCGTCGCGCCGCACCTCCAGGCCGCGCTCCTGCGCGCGCTGGGTGATGTTGGCGAGCGTCTGCGCGCCGATCAGGTCGTTCTCGCTCACCTCCTTGGCCATCACCTCGAACAGCAGGCGGTACTCATGCGGCGCCAGCGGAGGTGCCTGGCACGCGTCCTGGATGCGGGCGATCGACTGTTGGATGGCGGTCGACCCGGCGGCAGGCGCAGACTGGGGCGGCACCGGCGTGGGCACAGCCGTCCGGCCCACCGGCGGAATGGCGGAGCCCGGACGCGTCGGCGGCAGGGAGTTCTGGGGCAGCGCCTGATGCAGCGCTGCCGGCGTCAGCGACGCCGGGTCAATGCCGCCGGACTGCGCGCCGATCCGGGAGGCGGCTTCCCGTGCCTCCAGTGCCGCAGCGCGGGCGTCCTCGCCGTGACGTCTCGGATCATAGGCCAGGTAGGGTGGCTCCGCCGTGAGGCGAATCTCGGGGGGCAGCTGCTGGCGCAGCAGCTCGCGGAAAGTGCCGGCCCCGGCCCAGCCGGTGCCGATGGTCTTCTCGTGCCCGAGCGCGCGCAGGGCGCGGTCGGCCAGAGCCTCGAGCGGCACCGGCGTGGCCGAGGCGCGGACGACGGCAGCCACCTCGGCCATGATCTCGCGGCGTATCTCGTCGCTCCGCGCCGACGGCGAGAGGACCGCCGGCTTCTCGCGGGTCTCGATGGTCACCTCGCCGCCATGGATGAAGGCGATGAGGTCGGACTCGCGCACCTCCCCGTCGCTGATGGCGGTGTAGGGCGCGGCCGTGAAGTCGTTGGCGAAGATCACCGTGCGCCGCGCGTGTGCGCGCAGGCGGTGCAGCACGGGCGTGAAGTCGGCATCGCCCGACAGGATGATGAACTCGTCGAAGTAGGTCTCGTGCGTGAGGTAGTCGCGCACGTCCATCACCATGCGGATATCGGAGGAGTTCTTGAGCTGGGCGGTCAGCGGCGGGCAGTCGATCACCTCGAATCCGGCGCGCAGGAAGTGGTGGCGCACAAACGGAAAGGAGTTCATGTCGGTGGAGTTGTCATGGGTGTTGCGGCGCGGCACGGGGTTGCCGTAGCAACGGTTCATGACGATGCGGCGCTTGGTGTCGGCGAAGGAGGCGTTGGTGGCGGTGATGAGGCGGCCGGTCTCGATGCCGCGCAGCCAGACGCTGGCGTCCTTGGCGAAACGCTTGGCGGCCTCCTCGCTCTTGCGCTTGAGCGACAGGTAGATGTTGTCGTAGTCGACGAACACCGCGCTGAGAAACGGCCCGCCCGTATCGCGCTTCATCCTTGACGCCCCCGCATCCTGGTCTATGGCCGATTGACCACGAGTCGCGAGGCATCTGCAAGCCTACCAGGGGTGCAGGACTTGCCTCGTCAACACAATTGCACAGGCGCTTGCAGCGTGCCCGGCTCCGCGCCCACGCAAGGTGGAATTTGCGTGACGCTGCAAGCGGTTGGACGACATGGCCGACGGACGCCGGAGTGTGTCGAAGAACATCCGTCGTCTGTGGACAAACTGTGCAGGACTCAGCCGATCGTGGCCAAGCCGTTGTTCAGCACGACCACGTTGCGCTCGATCACGCGTGCGCGAAACGACACGGAGTTGCCTTGTAGCCACATCTCCGTGCGGATGGTCTCGCCGGGGAACACCGGTGCCGAGAAGCGCACCTGCAGGCTCTTCAGCCGCGTCGGGTCGCCGCCGCAGCAGGCCTTGATGAGCGCGCGCCCCGCCACGCCATAGGTGCACAGCCCGTGCAGGATCGGCGTCTTGAAGCCGCCGGCGGCGGCGACCTTGGGATCGGCGTGCAGCGGGTTCCAGTCGCCGGAGAGCCGGTAGATGAGCGCCGAGTTGGGATAGGTCTTGAGGTCGACGTGCGTCTCGGGTGGGCTGTCGGGCAGCCGATGCGGCTCGGGCTGCGGGCCGGGCTTGCCGCCGAAGCCGCCGTCGCCGCGCAGCATGGCCGCCGAGGTCAGCGTGGCAATCGGCTCACCGCTCGCCTTGTCGAGGATGGTGCGCTCCGCGTAGAGCACCGCCCCCTTCTCCTTGCCCTTGTCGAGCAGATCCACGATGCGGCCGCGGCCCACCACCTTTCCCGCCGGCGGCAGCGGCCGGTGCAGCGTCAGATACTGCTCGCCGTGCAGGACCTTGGTGTAGTCGACGGTCGATTCCTTGCTGCCGAGCCAGTTGCCGGGCGAGGCCAGCACCACCGCCATGGTCGGCAGCGCGACGAGGCCCTTCTCGTAGACGTACTTGAGATCGTCGGGCTCGGAGGGGTCGGAGCCGCAGCCGAGGCCCAGGGCGTAGAGGATCGTGTCCTTCTCGGTGTAGGCGTGCTCGATCTCGGGGAACTTCCAGTTGGCAACCTTGTTGGCATCCATGGGCGTCGGGCTCGCTGCTAGTTGGCGGCTGGTGACCTGCCTTGTTAGCTTCCGCTCGCGACCGGCGCAATGTCGCCGAGATGAGAGGCGCCGGGACGTGCTATGACGGTCTTGGCAATCTTCCTCCGGTTGGTCTGGGTTGGCGCAACATGAGCGAGCGGTCTCAAGGCGGACAGCGGCCTGCGGCAGGCGAGGCGACGTCGACCGCCGTACGCGATCAGGGCATGGACGCCGTCGCCCGGGCCCGGGGCGTGACGGAGCTTCTGCGGTCCGCGGCGGACCGCATCGAGGCCGCCCGCGCCTTACCGCCCGACATCGTCGCCGCCCTGCACGAGGCAAGGCTGTTCCGGCTGCTGCTGCCGCGCTCCCTCGGCGGCGACGAGCTCGACCTCGTGACCCTGATGCAGGTGATGGAGGTGGTGGGCGGCGCCGATGCCAGCACGGCCTGGTGCCTGGGCCAGGCCGCCGGATGCGCCATGTCGGCCGCGTTCCTGAAGCCCGACGTGGCCCGGCGCCTGTTCGGACCGGCCGATGCCGTCCTGGCCTGGGGCGCCGGCATCCAGGGCAAGGCCGTTGCCGTCGACGGCGGCTACCGCGTCACCGGCAAGTGGGCGTTCGCCAGCGGCTGCGCCAACGCCACCCTGCTCGGCGGCCACAGCTTCGTCTTCGAGAAGGACGGCAGCCCGCGCATGCGCGCCGACGGCCGCCAGCTCGACCGCAGCGTGCTGTTCGTCACCTCGAAGGCTGCCATCCACGACATGTGGCACACGCTCGGACTCAGGGGCACGGCGAGTTACACCTACGAGGTCAAGGACCTGTTCGTGCCCGAGGAGGAGACCATCGACCGCGAGGAGCCCAAGGAGCTGGTGGAGCAGGGCACGCTCTTCCTGTTCCCGGCGACGCTGGCTTATGGCTGCGCCTTCAGCGCGCTGATGCTGGGCATCGCCCAGACCCTCGTGCGCGAGCTTCAGACCCTCGCCATGACCAAGACGCCGCGCGGTGCTCCCTCCACGCTGATGCAGAGCCCCGTGTTCCAGTCCCAGCTGGCGGTGATGGAGGGGCGGCTGCGTGCCTGCCGCGCCTATCTGCACACCGCCGCCGCACAGGCCTGGGACAAGGTGGAGAGGACGCGCAAGGTCACGATCGAGGATGCCGCCAACCTGAAGCTCGCCACCACCTTCGTCATCAACCAGGGCGTCGAGGTCGCCATCGAGGCCTACCGGGCGGCGGGCCAGCACGCGATCTTCCCCACCAACCCGTTCGAGCGGCGCCTGCGCGATGCCTTGTCCGCCTCCCAGCAGGTGCAAGGCCGGCCGTCCAACTTCGTCACCATCGGCCGGGTCATGCTGGGCCTGCCGCCCGACACGCTCCTGCTGATGTGAGCCGGGCGCGAGCCGTGGCCGCTGGCGGAGGCCGTGCCACATCGGCGCGCGGCCGTCTGCACACACGCAACGCTCGCAGCCTGGCGGGCCCCGGGAGGTGATCAGGTCGCGAGGGAAAGCGGCGCACGCCGGCCGCGGCGCCCTCGGTGAGCGTGCCCCTGGGATCGTCCATTACGGCCCGCCGAGCATCGGCCGCTTACATTCCCGCAGTCGGCACACCATTTCGAAGGGGTTGCAAGCGCCCCGGCATCCCCTTGACGAAAGCGCTTGGCCGCTCCATGTAAATGTTATAAACATTGACATGGTCGATGACACCAGGAGGTGAACTGGCAATGTACCAGGTGGTGGCGCGCTTAGACGACATCGGCAAGCCGGCATGGATCGCCTTGATGGTGCTCGGCTTCGTCGTGTTCTGGCCCATTGGGCTGGCAATCCTGGCATATCTGATATGGAGTGGACGGATGGGATGCGGATGGCATGGGACCCGCAACGACATCGAGCGCTGGCGCGAGCGCGCCACCGACCGGGTGAACCGCGCAGCCGAGCGCTGGGAGCGGCGGCGCGAGCGCTGGGAGCAGCACATGCGCGATCACTGGCGCGCCCACCGCGGGCACGGGCTGCGCCCCAGTGGCAACCACGCCTTCGACGAGTACCGCGAGGAGGCGCTGCGCAAGCTCGAGGAGGAGGCGACCGAGTTCCGCGATTTCCTGGAGCGGCTGCGCGCCGCCAAGGACCGGGCCGAGTTCGACGAGTTCATGCGCGAGCGCCGCAACCGCCAGGCCGGCTCCGGCTCGAGCACCGAGCCCGGTTCTC
>DASRDL010000161.1:0-2598 GCA_035652635.1 Hyphomicrobiaceae bacterium
GATCAGCTCGGGTTCGAGCGATCGCCACCCAGTCGCTCGGCGCTGCGTGCTTCAACCACGGAGTTGAGGGCTGTCTCATCGGCCGCACGCCGACTGCGTCCTTCGAACACCGCGCCCTGCTCGATGGCAAACATCATGTGATGCACGTCGCCCTGCACGTCGGATGAGGATTGAAGGGCGACCGATTTGGCGCAAATGACGCCCGAGACTTTGCCGCGCACGACGACCTGCTCGCCCGCGACCATGCCGGTGACCTTGCCCTTCTCCCCGACGATGACCTCGACGGCCTGCACGTCGCCTTCGATCTCGCCGTCGACCTGCAAGAGGCCTCGGCCAATGATCTTGAGCCCCTGACCGATGATCTTGAGATCGTTGCCAATGACTGATTTCTCGCCGGTCGAGGGAGCCCTCGTGAACGGTTGCGCGCCATGCGCGCCGTTCTGACGGGTCGGCCCGCGCTCGGGCGCTCTGGGTTCGGCGGCCGGGCTACGCGTGAACATGAAATCCCCCATGAGGTGTCGTGAACCGCACCATTGCCACCGCACCATTGCGAGATGGTCGAATTATGTCTGGTGTGAGCTAAACTTCGTGACGCTCAAGCTCTCACCACGGTATCGCCGCAGGTCTGGTCGAACCTGGGAGCTCCACGAGGCCCGCCAAGAAGGGGAGCACCGGCCATGAGCGACAACCCGGCCGTCCAGGTGAACGTCGACACGTTCAGCGATGGCGACGGTTATTTTGTCAGGATGGAGATCGAGGCCCGATCCGTGACCATCCACGGGCCCTATGCCGATGCCCAGACGGCGCAGAGCGTGAAGGCGGAGCGGCTCTCGCGCCGATCGAGCGCGGTCGAGGCCGTCAAGAAGCACCTCCAGGAGGTAGCGTCCGGCTTGGGGGGTGCAACGTAGGGAAGCGTCGCAGCCGCATAGCGCGGTGCTGCGCGAGGCTCGTCGTGTGCGCCGTTCGCCAATGATCGACGAGCTGCAAGGCGGCACCATGCCGGAAATTGCCCCCAATAATGCATTGAAGAATCAAGTGTTTGGCGATCCCGGCAGGATTCGAACCTGCGACCCTCTGCTTAGAAGGCAGATGCTCTAGTCCAGCTGAGCTACGGGACCGCTGCCGCGCAACGCGCTTTTCTGTTCCGCCCTCGGCGGCAAGTCAACCGGCCGAGCCAGGCGCTGCCGAGCCGGGGGCACGCTACGGGCAGGCGGCCGGCGGGCGGTGAACCATGCTCAGGATCGCGCCGCGGCCATGGCGACGGCGGCGCCGGCGAGGCTCGCAGCGCCCACGGCGACGGCGGCCGCGGCGAGGCCCATGGGGGGAATTGCGACATCGACCGCTTTGGCGGCAAGCATGAGCACGCCCGTCCAGAACAGCACGGGTATGCCGGCGACGAGGCACAGCCCGGCGAGCCTGGCTGAAGGCACCGCAGCGGACAGGGAGATGGCGGGGAGCCGCAGGGCGGGGGCGGCGACGATGGCAGGCTTCATGTTGGCATCCTTCGGCGTCCGGGGTGCGCGACCCACGGTTTCAATGCCGAGACTGCCGGTTTCGATCAGCTTCCGGATATTCCCGCCGGAACAGGGCCCCGATTCCCCCGGGCCTGGTTAACGTCGGCCGGCCGCTCTGCAGCCTCAGGCCGCGGGCTTGGCGCGCTTCGGCCACCGGCTCGCCACCTGCGGCAGCACCTCCTCGATCAGCCGGCGCGACTGGGCGAGCACCTCCTCGCCGGACGCGCCGACCGGCCGCAGGATGAACTTGGAGACGCCGGCGGCGATGTACTCGGCAATGCGATCGACGATGACCGCCGCATCGCCGACGGCGAAGTAGCGCGTCGGCTCGCGGCCCGTGCGCTTGGCATAGGCCGCGAGGGCGCGCTGCAGCGATGCAGCGCCCGCACTGCCGAAGTGGAAGGGAAAGCTCGCGCCGTAGTGGTCCTCGTCGATGGTCCGCCCGGCCTCGGCGGCGGCGGCCTTGATGGCGGCGACGATGGCGCCGGCCTCGGCCGGCGTCTCGGGGCCGGCCTGCCAGCCCGTGCCGATGCGCGCCGTGCGCCGGACCGCCGCCTCCGAGGAGCCGCCGATCCACATCGGCAGGTCGGCCTGCACGGGCTTGGGCGAGATGGTGGCGCCGGAGAGGCGGAAGTGCTCGCCCTCGAAGTCGACGCTGTCCTCCCGCCACAGGCGGCGCACGATCTCCAGGCCCTCGTCGGTGCGCCGCCCGCGCGTCCTGGTGTCGAGCCCGAGCGCCTTCCACTCCGGCGCGTTGGGGCTGCCGATGCCGAACGCGGGCAGCAGCCGCCCCTCGGAGAGCACGTCGATGGTGGCGCACTGCTTGGCGACGAGCACCGGATCGCGCAGGGCGAGCGACACCACGTTGACGCCGAACTTGATGCGCCGCGTGCGGCCGGCGAGAGCCGCCATGGCGGTCATGCACTCGAGCATCGGCTGGGGGGAGACGATGCGGTCGGTCTGCCAGATGGAATCCACCCCGCCCGCCTCGCACAGGTCGACCCAGCGCCAGTAGTCCGCGGCTCCGGCGAACGGGAACTCCATGAGGCCAAGGCCGACGGCTACGGTCATGTGCGGGCTCGCC
>DASRDL010000162.1:0-11408 GCA_035652635.1 Hyphomicrobiaceae bacterium
CTGCGGCAGGATCATCACCTGGGTCGAGAACTCGACCTTGCGCGTGCAGGCGCTCAGGTAGCCGAACAGCACGAACGGGTCGTGGAAGAAGTCCTTGGAGGTGTTGCGCGTTCCCCAGTCGGGTCGGCTCGCCACGTTGACACCGAGCACATGGTCCGGTGCGCTGAGGCCGTCGTAGCCGAGGCCTTCGGCGGCCTGGGCGAAGTCGCGCACGACGACCGGGTCGCCCTGAATGTCGACCAGCGGCAGACAGATTCCGAGCTTCATGGGATGACCTCCTGGTGGCGAAGCCGCTCTCACACTACGACCTGGCCGGCCAGTGCGCGAGCCTGCAGCGCAGCCATCCGGCTTCAGCGGTTCCTTCGTGCGGTCCGCTGCGGTAGGAAGACCTTATGAGCTATGCCTTCGACGACGCCTTCCGCCGTCTGGTCGCCGCGCGCTGCGCGGCGTTCGCGCGTCGGGCGGTCGACGACGCCGCGCCGGGACTCAAGCGAGCCGCCGTCGCCGTCACGCTCATCGAGACGGCCGAAGGATCGGGCGAGGCAGCGTTCATTCTGACACGGCGCACCGACAGCTTGCGCTCCCACGGCGGCCAGTGGGCGCTGCCGGGCGGGCGTTGCGATGCCGGTGAGACGCCGGTGGCCGCGGCACTGCGCGAGCTCGGCGAGGAGATCAGCCTGGTCCTCGGCGCCGGCGACGTGCTGGGGCTGCTCGACGACTATCCGACGCGCTCGGGCTACCTCATCACGCCGGTGGTGCTGTGGGCTGGAGTGGGGGCGCGGCTTGCCGTCAATCGAGCCGAGGTCGCCTCGGCCCACCGCATTGCCGTCGCCGACATCATGCGATCCGACGCGGTCGACTTCACCACCATCCCCGAGAGCCCTCGGCCGGTGGTGCGCGTGAGGATCAATGCGAGCCTGGTGCACGCGCCCACGGCGGCCGTCATCTACCAGTTCCGCGAGGTGCTGGCAGGACGGGATACGCGGGTTGCCGACCTCGAGCAGCCGGTCTTCGCCTGGAGGTGAGCGGCGGGGACAAAAAAAGAGCCGCCGAAAGGCGGCTCAGGAGTTAACAGGGAGGCGTCAAACAGAGTGACAGGTGCCACTCGGATCCAGAAGACTGGATGGCCCCCATTGTGCCGTTCATTGGATAACAAACGGTAAAACATTGTCGCGCCCGGGCCTGTGCGTTTGCCGTCTGGAAAGAATAACGCGCGTTAACGGCTGCGGGTCATGGGTTGGGCGGCTGATGGAAGAAGGCCCGGATCGGCGTCACGAGCGGAGTGATGCGGCCGCAACCTTCCTCTCCTTCCCCACAGCGCCAGGCCGGCGGGCACAGCTGAACGGCGCGCTCCAGGGCCGCCTCCGGCGAGACGAACTCACCGAGCCAGACGTGCTCCGCCTCGCCGTAGGCGGCACGCAGCCAGCGCACCCGCTGCGAGCGCTGCAACGGATCGCGGCTCGCAACCTCCAGCACGATGAAATTGGCGACGCTGCCGCGCACGATCTTGATCAGCTGGGCGCGCTGACCACCGAAACGGGCGTAGTCGAGGGCGCACGGCCCAGGCTCCGCATGTGCCGCCGGCACAGGCTGCACCGCCTCGCGCTCGGACCCCGGCTCGCGCCCGCTGCCCGACTGGCGATAGCCGTCGACGACGGTGACCAGCAGCAGCGCAGCTGCAACCACGGCCGCCAGCGAGGTCAGCTTGTGAGCCATTGCCGCGAGCTCTCCTGCGCCGCCTCATACTAGACCAGGCATGCGGTGCCGTCCTCGCCAGGTTGGCGGCGAGGCGTGCGCCGCGCGGCCCGAGCAGGAGGAAACGAAAGAGGAGACTTCAGGCGGCCTTGGCGGCGGTGCGCGAGGGCACCATCAGCACGGCCTCGCCCTCGAGCACGGGCTTGCCTTCGACCGAGCACACGCTCTCGAAGCGGGCGCGGCGCTTGGCCGGATAGAGCTCCATCACCCGCACCTTGGCGACCACGCGGTCGCCGATCTTGACCGGTCCGCGGAAATTCAATGTCTGCGACACGTAGATGGCGCCGGGGCCCGGCATCTCCATGCCGAAGACGGCCGAGATGTAGCCGGCTGTCAGCATGCCGTGGGCGATCGGCTCCTTGAAGATGGTGCGCGCAGCGTAGGCGGCGTCGAGATGCACCGGATTCTTGTCGCCCGTCACTTCGGCGAACGCGACGATATCGGCCTCGGTCACGGTCTTGGCGAAGGTCGCTTCCATGCCGACCTCGAGGTCCTCGAAGCAGTATGCCTGTCGCGTGCTGATCGTCATTGCCTGTCGTGCCTTCTATGCGTTCATGCCGCGCCGCAAAAGTAGTCGCCTCGAGTTTGCGCCGCAACAAGCCCCTCTCCGCTATCAAGGATAACGCACACTCCCGTTAAAAAGATTGCTGGCAGCGGGGATTTGTGGCCACACTTTGACGCAAGCTATGGGTTGGCGCTCCCTGCCCGCCGGCCGGGATTTGCAGTGCAAAAGGCGTTCGACGTTGCTGCGCTGCAACTTTTTTGGGCAGTCGCGGCATGGCAGTTGCATGGCGATCCGGGCTCGGGCTATAAGCCCGCCATCCAGCGCACTAGCTGAAGTAGTTGGGCCTACCGGGCAACGTCCGGTCGGTCTTCGAAGGGGACCACATGAGCGATCGCAAGCTGCTGATGCCGAAAGCGACGGCCGTCTGGCTCGTCGAGAACACCTCGCTCGCGTTCGAGCAGATCGCCGAGCTGTGCGGCCTGCACGTGCTGGAGGTGAAGGGCATCGCCGACGGCGACGTGGCGCAGGGCGTCAAGGGGATGGATCCCATCTCGTCCGGCCAGCTCACGCGCGAGGAGATCGCACGCGGCGAGAAGGACCACGACTATCGCCTGCAGCTGGCGCCCTCCAAGGTGGAGGTGCCGGAGGTGAAGAGCAAGAAGGGGCCGCGCTACACGCCCGTGTCGCGCCGGCAGGACCGGCCGAACGCCGTGCTGTGGCTGCTGCGCAGCCATCCCGAGCTCAAGGACAGCCAGATCATGCGCCTCGTCGGCACGACCAAGCCGACGATCGCCGCCATCCGCGAGCGCACGCACTGGAACTCGCCCAACCTGCAGCCGCAGGACCCGGTGACGCTGGGACTGTGCTCGCAGATCGATCTCGACAACGAGGTGGCGAAGGCCGCGCGGCGCCTCGAGCGTGAGCGCAAGGAGTCCGGCCGCCCGCTGGAGCGGGCCGGCACGCTGCTGCCCGCCTCGCAGACCATCCCCGGCCTCGGGCCCCAGCCGGACGTGGAGATCGTGGTGCCGCGTCCCGAGGAGAAGCCGGTCGAGACCGAGGCGGAGGAGGACGCGCGCGTCTTCGCCCGCCTGCGCGAGATGGGCGGCGGCAAGACCGAGGAGGAGTGAGCGGACTCGCGCTCACTCCCGGCGCAGGCGCTCCGACATCTCCCGCGCCGCCGCCTGCAGGTCGCGTCCGAGCCGGGCCCGCCTCGCCGCCTTCAGCTGCTCGGTGAGGCCGATGCCGACGATCACGTGGCCGACGCGGCCGCGGTCCATGACCGGGGCGCCGACGATGGTGATGCCGCAGATGTAGTTGCCGGCATCGACCGCATAGCCCGTCCTGCGCGCCTCCTCCACCTCGCCCCGCCAGGCGCGCAACGACGGCGGCCGCTCCCAGCGGACCCGGTGGAATGCCTCCTCGATGTCGGCCCAATCGTGGTTGCCGAACGCGGCGATGCAGCGCCCGGTGACGCTGACGAGGGCGGGAAAACGGCTGCCGACGCCGACGTGGATGTGGAATGGCTGTGCGGCGTGCGACATCGCCACCACCGTGCCGTGTGCGAGCCCGACGACGCGTACCGCGTTGGCCGTCACGGCGTGGCGCTTGGCGATGCGGTCGAGCGCCGGCTGAACGAGTCGGCTGAAGCTCGAGCGGCCGAGCACGCCGCGTGCGATCGATAGAATGCCGGCGTCCAGGCGGTATCGCTTGGTCTCGGGATCGAAGCCGGCGAGCTCTTCCGCCACCAGGACGCGCAGAATGTGCAGGCAGGTGCTGGGAACGAGGCCCAGCTCCCGCGCGATGGCCTGCACTCCGAGCGGCGACTCGCTTCGCGCCAGCAGCCGCAGGATCGCGATCGCGCGTTCGACGGCCGGCACCTGCCGTTCCCTGACCGGGGCACCGACGCGATCGCCCGGCCGCGTGCCCGCCGGACCGGTCGCCGGCGCGAATGCGGCGGCCGGCGGCTCGAGGCGCCCGCGGTTGTTGTCTCCCGACAATGGTTGGCTCCGATTGACAACAAAGTCGATCTGTGCGGCATTTCCGTCAAGCGAAAATCGGCGCTCAACCCAACCGCAAGGGCGCAAACGGTGCTTCTCACCGATCTCACGGACTACGGCGACGCGCAGCGCCACTTCTCCCCGGCCGCGCTGTGGGCGCTGTTCGACGGCGACAGGGATCGGCTCAACATCGCGCACGAGTGCATCGACCGGCACGCGGCCGGCGGCGGTCTCGCCGTCCGCGTCGCGCACGCCGACGGGCGTGACGAGGGCTTCACGTTCGCCGAGCTGTCGGCATGGTCCGCGCGCTTCGCGCATTGGCTGGCCGCGCGCGGCATCGGCGCGGGCGACCGCGTCGCCATCATGCTCGACCCGTCGCGGGCCTTCTACGTCGCGCTGTTCGGCGCCATCAAGCGCGGGGCCATTGCCGTTCCCCTCTTCACGCTGTTCGGGCCGGACGGCCTGAGGCTGCGCATCGACGATTGCCGCCCGCGCCTCCTGGTCACCAATGCGCAGAAGGCGGCGACCGCGGGCAGCGGCGCAGGGCTCGATGTCGTCGTCGCCGACGACGCCCTGTTCGCCGAGCTGGAGCGCTACCCCGAGCACTATCTGGTCGCCACCCGTGCCGACGACCTCGCCGTGTTCCAGTACACCTCGGGCACGACGCGCGAGCTGCCGGAGGCGGTGAAGCACACGCACCGTGCCGTGGTCGTGCTCATGATCGCCGCGCTCTACGGCACCGGCATCCGGCCCGGCGACCAATTCTTCTGTCCGTCGTCGCCGGCATGGGGTCACGGTCTGTGGCACGGAACCCTCGGCCCCCTCGCGCTCGGGGTGACGACCGGCGCCTTCGCCGGGAGGTTCGACGCGGTCCGGCTGCTGCGGGCGCTGCAGGACTACGGCATCACCAACCTGTCGGCCGCCGCCACGCACTACCGCATGATGAAGAGCTGCGGCGCGGCGGAGCAGTTCCGCTACGCGATCCGCAAGCTCTCCTACACCGGCGAGCCGATCGACAGCGCCACGCTGGAGTTCGCGCAGAGGACGTTCGGCGTGCCGGTGTGCAGCATGTACGGCACCACCGAGGTCGGCGTGGTCCTGGTCGACTACCCGGGTGCCCGCGACCATCGCGTCAAGCCCGGTGCGCTCGGCAAGCCCATTCCCGGCGGACGGCTCGAGGTGCAGGACGCGCACGGCTCGCCGTGCCCGCCCCGCCAGGTGGGGGAGATCAAGGTCTGGCGGCGCGGCGCGTGGTTTGCGACCAGGGATCTGGGCTATACGGACGAGGAGGGCTATTTCTACCACGCCGGCCGCGCCGACGACGTCATCATCTCGGCCGGCTGGACCATGAGCGCCGTCGAGATCGAGAACGTGCTGCTCGGGCATCCGGATGTGCGCGAGGCGGCCGCGATCGGCGTGGCCGACGCGTTGCGCGGGCAGGTGGTCAAGGCGTTCGTGGTGAGCGACCGCGGCGGGGATGAGGCCTTCACCCGCGAGCTGCAGGGCTTCGCGCGGACGCGGCTCAGCCAGCACGAGTATCCCCGCCTCGTCGCGTTCGTCAGCGAGCTGCCGAAGACACCCGCCGGCAAGGTGAACCGCAAGATCCTGCGCGAGCGCGAGCAGGCGACGGCGACACGCGCCCGGACCGCGTCTCGAGAGGAAAAGCCATGACCGCAGACGAGCCCCGCCTGTTCCCGAAGATCACCGACCGCGCGCTGGACGAGCTGCGCGCCCGCATCGGGCGGAGCATCGAGGACACGCTGGAGCCCTGGTGCCACGAGGCCACGCGCGACAACATTCGCCACTACGCACACGGCATCGGCGACGACAATCCGCTGTGGTGCGATCCCGCCTACGCCGCCACCACGCGCTACGGCGATGTCATCGCCCTGCCGAGCTTCCTGTTCGCGTGCAGCCGCATCATCTCAGGCTACGTGGGCGGGCTGCCGGGCGTGCACGCCATGTGGGCGGGCGCCGACTGGCATTGGCACAAGGTGGTGCGGCGCAACGATGCGCTGACGACGACGGCGCATCTCAAGGACCTGATCGAGCACGAGACGCGCTTTGCCGGCCGCGCCATTCAGCAGATCTATCATGTCGCGTTCTTCAACCAGACAGGCGACCTCGTGGCGGAGGCGGACAGCTGGTGCTTCCGCACCGACCGCGACTACGCCAGGGAGGAAGGCACCAAGTATGCGGAGCTGAAGCGCAAGGAACCCAAGCGCTATACCCCGGAGGAGCTCGGCGAGATCTACCGCCTTTACGCCGACGAGGAGGTACGGGGAGCGCGGCCGCGCCATTGGGAGGACGTGACGGAGGGCGAGAAGCTGCCGACGATGGCCAAGGGGCCGATGACCGTGACGGGCTTCATCGCCTTCGCCCAAGGATGGGGCGGGCTCTACATCCGCGCCAACAAACTCGCCTGGAAGCAGATCCACCGCCACCCGGGCCTAGGCATCGCCAACCGCTTCGGCATTCCCGATTGCCCGGAGCGCGTGCACTGGGAGGACGAGTTCGCACGCATGGTGGGGGCGCCGGGCGCCTACGACTACGGCCCGGAGCGCTGCTCGTGGCTCACGCACCACCTGACCAACTGGATGGGCGACGACGGCATGCTGCGCCGTGCGACCTGCAGGATCAGGCGGCACAATCCCGCGGGCGACACGCTCTTCATCGACGGCCGCGTGACGCGGAAATACGTCGAGGACGGCCGTCGCCTCGTCGAGATCGAGCAGGAGGCCCGCAACCAGGACGGCGAGCTCTCCGTCGTCGGCACCGGCGTCGTCGAGCTTCCCGCGCGCAGCTGAAGCCCGCGCCGGATGGCCGGCGCTGCGCGCGGCAGGCGCCTTGGCGACGCCTTATCGCCTCAGCGTCCGGCGCGGTTCCAGCCGCGGCCTCCCTCGCCGTAGATCTCGTAGCCCGTGTCGGTGACGGCCACCGTATCCTCGAGCTTGATGAAGCCGCGGCGCGGGTGCTGCAGCGTGGTTTCCACCGAGATCACCATGCCGGCCTCCAGCGGGCGGTCGGCGTCGTAGGCGTCGTAGCCCATGCGCGAGGTGAGCCGCGGCGCCTCGTGGCTGACGAGGCCCATGCCGTGCGCCAGGAAGTGCATGTGCTGGGCATTCTTGGACTTGGCGCACAGCGGATCGCCGACGCCGTAGATCACGGAGGCCGGCGCGCCGGCCTTGATGGGCTTCATGGCGGCACGCTGGATCATCTCGATCTCGCCCAGCAGGTCCTCCAGCTCCGCGTCCGGCTCGCCGAGGATGGCCATACGGCACAGATCGCCGATGTAGCCGTGATAGTTGGCGCCAGAGTCGAGCGACATGATATCGCCCTTCGCCAGCTTGTAGTCCGACGGCGCCCGGTTGAGGCTGGTGCCGGCGGTGAGCAGCAGATACTCGAACGTGAGGCCGCGGTTCACCTCCTCGCGCTTGAGCGTCTCGAACAGCTCCTGCTTGGTCATGCCGGGAGCGGCCTTCGCCATGGTCGCCTTCATGGAGTCGACCACCAGCTCGGAGGACTTGCGCAGCAGGGCCAGCTCGTCGGGGCGCTTGACGGCGCGCAGCCGCTCCAGCGTGAAGAGGGCGTCCTTCACCTCGCTGTCCGCGAGCCCGCGCTGCAGGAGTGCAGCGGCATCCGCCGGAAGGAATGCCATCTCGACGCCGACGCGCTTGGCCTTCACGCCCGACTTGCGGATGTAGTCGACCGCCTTCTGCATGGCATCGAGCGAGCCGCCCGAGCCGGTGTTGCCCTCCGGCGTCCAGAATGGATTCACCTCCTTCTGGTGGGTTTCCAGCCGGTGGCCGAAGAAGGCTGCCTTCTGCGGGGCGCCCTTGGGGTAGACCAGCAGCGGCAGGTAGCGGCTCGTTCCCATCGCGTCCATGTAGTCGAAGAAGATGGAGCGGTGGCCGCCGAGCAGGTACTGCACGTTGTGCTTGGAGTTGGCGACCAGCACGTCGATGCCGGTCTGGTCCATCAGCCGGTCGAGCTTCTCGGTGTCGAACGGGATGGCTCGCGCGGGCTTGGGGTCGGCGACGTCGAGCATGAGTTTCCCTCCCTTGGGCTGAGATTGCCGCCGATGATAGCGGGATGACGGGCGCTCAGGAAGCGCCCAGGCGCACTGCCCGCATTCCGGCTCAGGCAGGCGGCGCCTCGGCGGCACGCGCGTGCGCCGCGAGCAGGGCCGGAAGCCGCGCCGGGTCGCCCCTCGCCATGCCGCATTCGGTGGCGACCCCGTCCACGCGCACGTGCCGGCGCGCGGCGGCGAGCCGGGCGGCGTCGCCGGCGGCGTCGTTGTGGTGGACGAGGCCCAGATAGAGCTCGGTCGCGGGCGCCAGCCGCAGGTTCTCGAGCGGGGCGAAGTAGGCATCGTCCGTACGCGCCTTGGGCACGGGCATGTGGAAGAAGTCGATCGGGCGGCGCACCCTGGCAACGATGGCGTTCGCCATCTCCACCATGAGACCCATGTCCTTCGGCTGCACCAGATGCTCGTCGGCCGGGCTCCCGTAGCAGAGGTGATAGCCGAGCTCGATGCCGGCGGGCACGGCGTCGCCGACCGCACCCAGCACGCCCAGCGTCTCGGTCGGGAAGTCGACCGGACCCTGCTCGTAGTAGCCCTCCCAGGCCAGCACCTCCTGGCACACGTCCCATTGCAGCGCGAGCCGGTCGTTGGGAATGGCGGCGGCGATGCGCGCGACCTCGCCGATGAAATGCTCCGTCAGTGCCGGCAGTATGCCGGCGCGGTCGGCGGGGAGCATGTTGTTGTAGACGGGTGCGGTCGGCGTCGGCAGGCTCACCTGGAACTTGACGCGGTGAGGGATCGCGCCTTCGGCCTGCAGGCGCTCGAAGATGCCCCACGACCGGATCGCCATGTCGGCGTAGCCCGTATCGAACGAGCGAGGGTCGGGCACTGCGCCGGGCTTGAGGCGCAGGCGCGGGATCTCGCGGATCAGCTTGCCGTCCCACTGCACGAAGCGGAAGGGCGCCACGTCGCTCGCCACCTCGATGGCCGGATTGTCGGCCAGCACACCCTGCAGGAACCGGATCCAGGTCTTGCGGATGCCGGTCTCGCCGTCGGGCATGCGCACGAGATGGGGACCGAGCGCCGCGCACAGGGTGCGGAACACGGTCTCGGCATCGGGCAGCGGGATGCTGCCGACCAGGTGCACGATCGGCGTGCTGCGGCCTGCTGGCATGGCTGGTCCTCCCCTGTCGCCCGTTCTGACGGCTGGCTTCCGCCCGGGCTACGTCTATGATCGTCCGGCTGAATACAACGAACGCGGCGAGGCGCCGTAGGGTGCAAGAGCGGAGCGCATTGCACCGCCAATCCGCCGGTCGGTGCAATCCGGCTTCGCCTTTTGCACCCTACCGCGCCGGGCCCGCCGACGAAACACAGCAGGAGGAGAGCCCATGCGACTGCAGGACAAGGTTGCCATCGTCACCGGCGCGGCCTCTGGGATGGGGGCCGCCACCGCGCGCCTGTTCGCCCGCGAGGGCGCCAAGGTGGTGGTGGCCGACGTGCTCGACGAGGAGGGCCGCGCGGTGGCCGATTCGATCAAGTCGAACCGGGGCGAGGCCCGCTTCCAGCACCTCGATGTGTCGAGCGAGAAGGAGTGGGAGGCGGCGGTGGCGGCCACGCTCGCCGCCTACGGCAAGATCGACATCCTCATCAACAACGCCGGCGTCTCCGGCAGCGACCCGGACCGGCTGAGCCTCGCCACCTGGGACCGGCAGATGACGATCAACGCCAAGGGCGTGTTCCTCGGCATGCGCGCCGTGATCCCGGTGATGCAGAAGGCCAAGGGCGGCGCCATCGTCAACACCTCGTCGATCTCCGGCATCACCGGCCAGCAGTTCGTGCACATGGGCTACAACGCCGCCAAGGGTGCCGTGCGCACCATGACCAAGGCGGCTGCCGTGCAGTTCGCCAAGGACGGCATCCGCGTCAACTCGGTGCATCCGGGGCTGATGCCGGCCATGCGCACCTCCGTCATGTCGGCCGACCCCAAGGTGCGCGCCAGCATGACCAAGGCGATCCCGATGGGCCGGGAAGGACGCGTGGAGGAGGTGGCCAACGCCAACCTGTTCCTCGCCTCCGACGAGGCCTCCTACATCACCGGCATCGAGGTGCCGGTCGACGGCGGCTTCCTCGCCATGTGACGGCGGACGTCATCCTGGCGAAGGCCGGGATCCAGTCCGCATATCATCGGCGGAATGGCCGATGGTGACGAGGCCTGGGCTCCGGCCTTCGCCGGAGCGACGCCAGTGGTGCCGGTACGCACTATCCCGCGGCGCGGGAGCGGGTGAGCAGCGGCCAGTAGACGACGGCGAAGCCGGCGAAGGCCGCGACCCAGGCGGTGGCGGAGAGGCTGAGCAGGGGCGTTCGCGCGATGTCGAAGGCCGCCACGATGCGCGCTGTCGCCGCCGTGAGCGCGCACAGGTAGATGAGCTGGATGGGCAGGGTGGCGGTGAGCGGCCGGCCGGTGTGCCCGAGGCTCGCGCGCGTCATCACCGCCAGCGTCATCAGCCCGATGGCCCCGGCAGTCCAGCCGTGGACGGCGCCGGTCGGCAGAATCAGCGCCGGCGCGGCGATGCCGAGGGCGACCAGCAGAAAGCCGATCGGCACGAAGGCGTAGCCGGCGTGCAGGACGAGAACGAGCGGCTCGGGCCAGGTGCGATACCCCGCCCAGCGCGCGAGCCTGACCGCGTGCAGGAGGCCGGCGGCGAGCGCCAGCAGGGCGGTGACGCCATGGCTCGGAGCGGCGACCCAGGCCGCCAGTGCCACGGCGCCGGCCGCCACGGCCGCCGTGTCGAAGCGGCCGAACGGCGCCGGCATGCGGCCCGGCGCCCTGCGCGCCAGCCAGTTGCGGGTGAAGCTCGGCACGATGCGGCCGCCGATCAGCGTGATGAGCAGCACCGCCGCACCGATGCCGAGGCGCACGCCGTAGCCGTCGAAGGCGCTCGAGCGCAGGGCCTCGATGTGGAAGGTGACGTTGCCGGCCAGCAGGAGCGCGACCAGCACCAGCACCTTGAGGTTGTGCGTGCTGCGGCCGAGGACGATCTCCCGCCCGATCAGGCTCGCCAGCACGGGCAGGAACAGCACGTCGATGACGGCCGCAGCCGGAGCGCCGATCCTCGCCGACACCAGC
>DASRDL010000163.1:0-3160 GCA_035652635.1 Hyphomicrobiaceae bacterium
GCGCCGAGCGCCTTGGCCGCCGACAGGGCGATGTCGATCTCGCTGACGTGCTCCTCGGCGCCCGGCAGCGGCAGGAGGATTCGCTTGATGCTCATGGGTGTCGCGCCTCCAGCGGGGACGCGCCTCGCGGGGCGGAGTCACGTCCGCGTAGTACGCAACTCCCGGACGCGGGCAATGTTCCCGCCCGCCCAGCCGCGTGATGCTGCGGTGCAAAAGACGCACGGCCGATGTGCACCACGTGGTCAGCGGCCTTGCGGCAGGTCAAGTGGCAGCAGCGGGAAGACCGGCATAGAGTCCCGCCAAAGCGCCCCGCGACCGTGGCTGTGGCCGAGGGGGGAGGAAAGCGCCCATGGGCTTCGACATCTATCTGCCGGAAGCGCGCATCGCCGCCTCGCGCGGCCTGTGGCCCGACCGGTTGCCGGTCGACTACCTCGACGACGCCGTGCGCGAGCGCCCCGACGCCACGGCCTTCGTCGGCTGGAACAGCGCACTGGCTCGCGAGGTGCGCCTCACTTATGCCGAGCTCGGCGCCCGCGTCGATCGCATCGCGGCCGGGCTGCTCGAGCGCGGTGTGCGCAAGGGTGACGTGGTGGCCTTCCAGCTCCCCAACTGGTGGGAGTTCACGGCGCTGCTGTTCGCCTGCAACCGCATCGGCGCCGTCGCCAACCCGCTGATGCCGATATTCCGCCAGCGCGAGTTGCGCTTCATGCTGGGCTTCGCCGAGGCCAAGGTCGCCATCGTGCCGGCGCTGTGGCGCGGCTTCGACCATCTCGCCATGCTGCGCGAGATCGGGCCCGAGCTGCCCAGGCTCGAGCACGTGTTCGCCGTCGGCGGCAGCGGCGAGAGCTCGTTCGAGCGCGCCTTCCTCGACCGGCCGGCGCTGTCCTCGACCGAGCGGCAGCGGCTCGCCGGGCTGCGGCCCGGGCCCAACGACGTGGTGGAGCTGATCTACACCTCCGGCACGTCGGGGCAGCCCAAGGCGGTGATGCACACCGCCAACACCGTGCTGGCGCCGGCGCAGTGCTTCATCGACGACATCGGCCTCAGCGGGCGCGACGTGGTGTTCATGGGCTCGCCGTTCGCGCACCAGACGGGGTTCCTCTACGGCATCCTGATGCCGGTGATGCTGGCCACCAAGGCCGTGGCGCTCGACATCTGGTCGGCGCGCGAGGCGGTGCCGCTGATCGAGCGCGAGGGCGCCACCTTCTCGATGGGCTCGACGCCCTTCCTGTCGGACATCGTCAATCTTCCCGAGGAGGCGCGCGCCCGCGTCAGCCCCACCTTGCGCACCTGGGTGTGCGCCGGTGCGCCGATCCCGCGCGTGCTGGTGCAGAGGGCCAAGTCCGAGATGAACCTCGACGTGCTCTCCTGCTGGGGCATGACCGAGAACGCCGGCCTCACCATCACGCGCAAACAGGACCCCCAGGAGAAGGTGTTCGAGACCGACGGGCGGGCGCTGCCGGGCAGCGAGGTGCGCGTGGTGGACGACGCCAAGCGCCCGCTGCCGGCCGACACGGTGGGTCACCTGCAGGCGCGCGGCATCACCCACTTCGTCGGCTACCTCAAGCGGCCCGAGCTCAACTCCATCGATGCCGAGGGCTGGTTCGACACCGGCGATCTGGCGCGCATGGACAAGGACGGCTACATCCGCATCGTCGGGCGCACCAAGGACGTGATCATCCGCGGCGGCGAGAACATTCCGGTGGCCGAGGTGGAGAACCTCATCTACCGCCATCCGCAGGTGGCCGAGTGCGCCGTGGTGGCCATGCCGGATGCCAGGCTCGGCGAGCGTGCCTGCGCCTTCGTCATCCCCAAGGCCGGCGCCGCGCTCGACCTCGGCGAGCTCACCCGCTTCCTCGGCGAGCAGGGCATGGCCAAGCCCTACTGGCCGGAACGGCTCGAGCTGGTGGCCGAGATGCCGCGCACGCCGTCGGGCAAGATCCAGAAGTTCAAGCTGCGCGAAGTAGCGGCCAAGCTCGGCTCGTAGCGACGGCGTCGTCCCGGAGTTCGCGCCGGTGTGGCGGAACATGTGGGACCCAGAGGTCCGGTATGCGCATCCTGGCTCCGGGGACCGGATCTTTCGCTTCGCGAAATGCCGGCATGACGACCCGAGATTTAGAACGAGAACAATTCTATTTGCGGAGGTGGCCTGCAACCTCGCAATTTCTTGACAACCGCACTCCAGATTATCAGTAATGCCGCGGACAGGGCCGTCCGGGCCCGCTGCCGAAGAACCGGTTCCGGGGCCTTGAACCCCGACGATTGGAGGTCGCCATGGACGTGAAGCTTCGCGTGCGCCGGACCGTGCACGCGCTTGCCTGCTGCCTGCCGGTGCTCGCCGCAGGGGGCGGTGCGGCGCTGGCGCAGGGCGAGGTCAACATCTACTCCTACCGCGAGCCGCAGCTCATCGATCCGCTGCTCAAGGCCTTCACGGAGAAGACCGGCATCAAGGCCAACGTCGTCTACGCGGCCGCCGGCCTCAACGAGCGCCTCGCCGCCGAGGGCCAGAACAGTCCGGCCGACCTGCTCTTCACCGTCGATGCCGGCCGCCTGTCGGAGGCCAAGGACGCCGGCCTCACGCAGCCGGTCGACGATGCCGCGCTCAAGGCTGCGATCCCCGCCCAGTTCCGCGACCCCGACGGCCACTGGTTCGGCCTCACCATGCGCTCGCGCGTGGTCTACGCCTCCAAGGAGCGCGTGCAGCAGGATGCCATCACCTACGAGGAGCTGGCCGACCCGAAGTGGAAGGGCAAGCTGTGCATCCGCTCCGGCCAACACGTCTACAACACGTCGCTGATCGCCACCATGATCGCCCACAAGGGCGAGGCCTACACCGAGACGTGGCTCCGGGGCGTGAAGAACAACCTGGCGCACAAGCCGGCCGGCGGCGACCGCGAACAGGCGCGCGACATCGCCTCGGGCAAGTGCGACATCGCGCTCGGCAACACCTACTACATGGCCCTGATGGCCACCAACGAGAAGCAGCCCGAGCAGAAGGCATGGGGCGCCGCCATCAAGCCGCTGTTCCCCAACGCGGCCGACCGCGGCAGCCACGTCAACATCTCCGGCATGGCGCTCGCCAGGCACGCTCCAAACAAGGCCAATGCCCTGAAGCTGATGGCCTTCCTGGCGTCCGAGGAGGCGCAGAAGATCTACGCGC
>DASRDL010000164.1:0-3768 GCA_035652635.1 Hyphomicrobiaceae bacterium
CAGCCGGCCGAAGCCACGGCGCTGGCGCATCGCATCATCGAGGTGGTCAAGGCCCCTTACGCGATCGACAGCCATCAGGTGTTGATCGGCACCAGCGTCGGCATCGCCGTCGGCCCGCTCGACGGGACGACCCCGGACCAGCTCATCCGCAACGCCGATCTCGCGCTCTACCGTGCCAAGGGCGACGGCCGCGGCACCTACCGCTTCTTCGAGCGCGAGATGGATGCGCAGATGCAGGCGCGCCGTGCCCTCGAGAACGACCTGCGCCAGGCGCTCGCCAACGGCGAGTTCGAGCTCCATTACCAGCCGGTCGTCAGCCTGGCGAACAACGAGGTGAGCGGCTTCGAGGCTCTGGTGCGCTGGCGCCATCCTCAGAGAGGCCTCGTGCCGCCCGGCGCGTTCATACCGCTGGCCGAGGAGATCGGCCTCATCGTGGCAATCGGTGAATGGGCGATGCGCGAGGCATGCGCCACGGCCGCCAAGTGGCCGGTCGATCTGCGGATCGCCGTCAACCTCTCGCCGGTGCAGTTCCGCACCCCGGGTCTCGTGCAGGTGGTGGTGAGCGCTCTCGCCGCCTCGCGCCTCGCCGCCGACCGCCTCGAGCTCGAGATCACCGAGAATGCACTGCTGCAGGACAGCGAGGAGACGCTCACCACGCTCTATCAGCTGCGCGCGCTGGGCGTGCGCATCGCCATGGACGATTTCGGCACCGGCTATTCCTCGCTCAGCTACCTGCAGAGCTTCCCCTTCGACAAGCTCAAGATCGACCGCTCGTTCGTGAAGGACATCACCGACGGCGTCGGCTCGCTCAACATCGTGCGGGCGGTGGTGGCAATGGCGCGGGGGCTCGGCATGACCACCACGGCGGAGGGCGTAGAGACGCAGGCGCAGCTCGACGCCGTCCGCGCCGAGGGCTGCACCGAGATGCAGGGCTTCCTCTACAGCCAGCCCATGCGCACCGACGAGGTCAACGCCTTCGTGCAGCAGCTGGCCGCAGCGCGCGGCGAGGATGAGCCCGACGCCGGCCACAAGAGCGTGGTCGGCGCCGCCTGACCGCCTCGTCTGTCACAGTACCTTGCCGGGATTGAGGATGCCCTTGGGGTCGAGCGCGGCCTTGATGCGGCGCATCATGTCCATCTCCACCGCGCTCTTGGCGCGGGCGAGGTCGGCGCGCTTCATCTGTCCGATGCCGTGCTCGGCCGAGATCGAGCCGCCAAGATCGAGCACTATTGCCTGCACGGCCTGCGTGATGTCGTCCCACAGCGCCAGGAACTTCTCCTTCGCCATGCCCGGGGGCTGGGCGATGTTGTAGTGCACGCTGCCGTCGCCGAAATGGGCGAGCGGCACCGGTCGCGCGCCGGGGCACAGGCGTGCGACTTCCCTGTCGGCACGTGCCATCAGCTCGGGGATGCTCGCCACCGGCACCGACACGTCGTTCTTGATGTTACCGCCCTCCGGCTTCTGCGCCGGCGAGTAGGATTCGCGCAGGCGCCACAGCTCCCGTGCCTGGGCGAGCGAGCCGGCGATCACGGCATCGCGCACGAGGCCCCGCCCGGCGGCGGCGGTCAGCACCTCGGTCAGCACCCGCTCGGCCGCCCCGTCGGCCTTGAGCCCCGAGGTCTCGACGAGTGCGTACCAGGGGTGCCTGGCGGCAAAGGGATCGCGCGTGCCGGGGGTGTGCTTCAGCACGAGATCGAGGACGATGCCGGCCATCACCTCGTAGGCGGTGAGGCTCTGGCCCGCGGCCTCCTGTGCCAGCGTGAACAGCGGCAGTGCCGCGCCGATGTCGGGGAGCGCCACAAACGCGGTCGCCTTCTCGGCCGGCTTCGGGAACAGCTTGAGCACCGCGGCAGTGATGACGCCGAGCGTGCCCTCCGAGCCGATGAAGAGGTCCTTGAGGTCATAGCCCGTATTGTCCTTCTTGAGACCCCTCAGACCGTCCCAGATGCGGCCGTCGGCCAGCACCACCTCGAGGCCGAGCACCAGCTGGCGGGCGTTGCCGTAGGCCAGCACGCTCACGCCGCCGGCGTTGATGGCGAGGTTGCCGCCGATCCGGCAGCTGCCCTCCGATGGCAGGCTGAGCGGGAACAGGCGGTCGACGCGGTCGGCAGCGGCCTGCGCCTCGGCCAGCGTGAGGCCGGCCTCGACCGTCATGGTGTAGCCCGCCGGGTCGACGGCGCGCACACGCTGCAGGCGCGAGACGGACAGCAGCACCTCCCCGCCCATCGGCACCTGGCCGCCGACGAGCCCTGTATTGCCGCCCTGCGGCACAACCGGCACTCCATGCGCGTTGGCAAGCGCCAGAATCTGCGCCACCTGCTGGGTCGTTGCGGGCCGCAGCACCACCGAGGCGCGTCCTGCATACATATCCCGCCACTCGCGCAGGTAGGGCAGCTGCTGCTCGGGGTCGGTGAGCGCGTGCTCGCGGCCGACGATGGCGGCAAAGCGGTCGATCAGCTCATCCGTGAGGCGGGAAGCCCTGGCCGCGTCGTTCATGGCGCCCTCGCCGCCCGCCGCAGTCGATCGTTGATGGCCTCGCCCAACCCGTGCTGCGGGATCGGCATGACGGCGATGGCGTTGGCGCCCGTGCGGTCGAGCGCGCGCAGGGCGGCGAACAGGTTGGCGGCGGCCTCCACGAGGTCGCCCGACGCACTGAGATTGAGCATCGGCCCGGCATGCTTCGGCACGTCGGCGCCGAAGGCCAGCAGCGCCTCGCCCTCGTGCACGTCGCGTGCATCGAGGCGCAGCCCGGCGGCCGGTGCGTAGTGACGCGCCAGCATGCCCGGCGACGCCGGCCTGTCAGGCTCGCCGTACGACACCGCAACGGCCGCGCCGACGGCGCGGGCGACGGCCTCGCGCGGCACCGCGCCGAGGCGCAGGATCACCGGCTCGGCGCCGGTGGCATCGATCACGGTCGACTCCAGCCCCAAGGGTGCCGGGCCACCGTCGAGTATGATGGCCACGCTCGGGCCGAGGTCGGCCTCGACGTGTTCCGCCGTCGTCGGACTGACGTGGCCCGAGCGGTTGGCGCTCGGCGCCACGATCGGCCGGCCGGCCGCCTCGAGCAGGGCCTTGGCCACGGCGTGATCCGGCACCCTGAGCGCGATGGTGTCGAGGCCGGCAGTCGCAAGATCGGCAACCGGGCAGCCATGCTGCCTGGCCACCACCAGCGTCAGCGGCCCCGGCCAGAACGCAGCGGCGAGGCGCCGGGCAGATTCATTGAACAGTCCGAGCCCGGTTGCTGCCGGCGCATCGCTCACGTGCACAATCAGCGGATTGAAGCGTGGCCGGCCCTTGGCGGCGAAGATGGCGGCTACCGCGCGGGCGTTGGTGGCGTCGGCGCCGAGGCCATAGACCGTCTCGGTCGGGAACGCGACCAGGTCGCCGTTGCGCAGGGCTGCGCCGGCGGCCGCGATCGCCTCGCTCGTTGCCTTCAGGATTGCCATCGGGGTGTCGCCAGTGGTCGCTCCGCGGCGCCCGTCGTACCGGGGCTCGCGCCCTTGCGCTAGATGTCGAAGGCGTGGGCATGGTTATCAAGCCGCATCTTGCGCGACCGGGCGTTCGAGCGATGCACAGGGCGCAACCCGACTGCCCGCTTTCTCGGCCGGCCGGGCCCATTGACGCTCACTACCCCAAGTGCTCTTGTCCGAGGCCATGAAATCGCTCGCCACGCCGCAGGCCCCCGTGAGGCTCGCCAGCCTGCCCAACATCTTGACTTACTTGCGCATTCTGGCAGTTCCGGCCGTCGTATTGTGCCTGTTCCTGATC
>DASRDL010000165.1:0-2927 GCA_035652635.1 Hyphomicrobiaceae bacterium
GATCAGCAGGAAGGAGATGCCCTCCTGCTTCTTGGCGTCCGGGTTGGTGCGTACCAGAGCGAACATCATGTCGGCCCAGTGCGCCATCGACGTCCAGATCTTCTGCCCGTTGACGATGTAGTGGTCGCCCTCGCGCACCGCCCGCGTCTTGAGGCCGGCGAGGTCGGATCCGGCACCGGGCTCCGAGTAGCCCTGGCACCACCAGGTGTCGTTCCTGATGATGCCGGGCAGGTATTTGCTCCTCTGCTCGGGCGTGCCGAAGGTGTAGATCACGGGGCCCGCCATGGTCGGCCCGAACGAGACGAGCGGCGGCGCGCCGGCCCGGCCCAGCTCCTCCTGGAAGGCGAGGAACTGCTCGGGGCTCCAGCCGAGCCCGCCGTGCTCCTTGGGCCACTTGCCCGTCAGCCAGCCGCGCGCGCCGAGCCGCTTGAGCCAGGCGTCGTACTCGTGCCGCTCCAGGTGCTGCCCGCGCGCCTGCTTGCGTCGCACCTCCGGGGGCATCTCGCGCTCGCAGAAGGCGCGCACCTCGGCGCGGAAGGCGTCGAGCTCGCTGTTGTGCTGCACGGCGCGAATGAACATGGGGCGTCTCCGTTGTCTTTCTTGTAGCGCAGCTTCGCGGCCCGGTGCGGCGCAAGCGACCGCGATTCACCTATTGCGGTCGTCCGGCCGACACGCCGCCGTCTACCATGTAGACGCCGCCGGTGCAGAAGCTGGCCTCGTCGCTGGCGAGAAATAGCATGATCTTGGCCACTTCCTCGGGTGTGCCGTATCGCCCGAGCGGGGTGGCGCGCGCCAGCGGCCGGTCGTTGCGGCCGGCCACCCCGCGCATCTCCTCGATCGCAGCCATCATCGGCGTATCGATCGGCGACGGGTTGACCGTGTTGACCCTGATCTGCCGCGATGCCCCCTCGATGGCCGCCGAGCGCATCAGGCCGATCACCGCGTGCTTGGAGGCCGTGTAGGCCGACATGTTCGGGGTGGCGCGTATGCCCGACGTGGACGAGGTGATGACAATGGAGCCGCCCCTCGCACCCATGGCCTTCATGACATACTTGAGGCCGAGCCAGACGCCCCGCACATTGACGGCCATCACCCTGTCGAAGACCTCGGCGGGGTACTCGCTGATCGGCTTCACCTGCCCTTCGATGCCGGCGTTGAGCAGGGCCGCGTCCACGCGGCCGAAGCGGGCGAGCGTGGCATCGACGAGCTTCTCGACCGCGGCTTCGTCCGTCACGTCGGTGGGGCAGAACGCCGCGCGATCGCCGATCTGCCGCGCGAGCGCCTGCAGCGGCTCGGCCAGGACGTCGGCCAGCATGAGGAGAGCGCCTTCCTCGGCGAACAGTCGTGCGGCGGCGGCGCCGATGCCCCGAGCCGCACCCGTGATGATCGTGACCTTTTCCTCGAGCCTTCCCATGGTGGGGATTCCCCTCGACGCATATTGCCTGCTGTCTGCTCCGAGCCGGACGAGGCGTGCCTTCCCTCTGCCCCGCTCAAATCTGCGAGTAGCCCGAACCCTTGGTTGTCACGCCACGGCCGGTCGGCTTGTCGATGAGGCCGTACTCGCCGAGGATCTGCTGGCTGTAGGTCACCCGGCCGTTGACCTTGTCGGGCGGCTCGCTCGCCAGCAGCAGCGCTGCACGCGCCATGTAGATGGGCGGCTCGCCGCTCGGATCGTCCAGGCTCTTCATGAGCTTGTGGTAGACGGTGCCGGGGGTGGCGACGGTCTGCGACGGCGAGACGGCGGTGACCGCGATGCCCTGTCCCGCCACCTCCTGCGCCAGCCCCTGCGTGAAGCGCTCGAGCGCCGCCTTGGTGGCGCCGTACATGGTGCCGCCGGTGGCCGGCCGGGCGCCGGTGAAGGGAGCGCGGCCGGGGCCGATGGCCGATCCGGAGGAGATGTTGACGATGGCGCCGCGTCCCAGGCGGATCATGCCCGGCAGCACCAGTTGCGACAGCATGAAGGGCCCGTGCACATTGACTGCGAACGCCTTGACCCAGTGCTTCACGTTGTAGTCGATGATCGGCTTGTAGTAGGTGAGCGCCGCATCGTTGACGAGAATGTCGACCGTGCCGAACGTGTCCTGCGCAGTGTGCACGAGCCTCTGGCAGTCTTCCTCCTTCGATACATCGACTGCGACCGCAATCGCCTCGCCGCCCGCCGCCTCGATCTTGCCGACCGTGCCCGACAGCGAGCCCGACAGCAGGCGGTGATCGCCCTCGTTCAGCGTCCTCGCCGCGCACACGACGCGCGCCCCTTCGCGGGCGAACAGCCGCGCGATCTCCTCGCCGATGCCCCGGCTGGCGCCGGTAACGATGGCGACACGCCCGTCCAGCTTTCCCATGGCTCTCCCCATCGCAATCGAGCCTGCCTATTCGGCTGCGGCGGCGCGCGTGCCGGCCTCCAGCCATTCGGGCACATCACCGCCCAGCTGCGGCGTCGGCCGGGTCCAGTGCGGCTGCGCCTCCGAGAACTCGAGAATGGGGCGCAGATGCCGCAGCGGGCCGCTCTTGGGCCGGCTCTCGATGCGGATCGCGTCGAGCTCGGCGGCGGTGAGATCGAGCCCCAGGCCGGGGAAGGCCACCTTCCCCTGGCGGTAGATGAACATGCCGGACTGGCACAGCGACACGCGCACATGGTAGCTGCCGCCGTCGCGCGCCCGCTTGGCGAGCGCCAGGAGGATGCCGTAGGCGGCGAGGTAGCCGGTGGTGTAGTCGCAGGCGGCCGCGGGCAATAGGGCAGGACCATCGGGACGCTCGGCGGTTCGGCCTTCGTGGCAGAGGCCGGTCATGGTCTGCGCCACCTGCTCCCAGCCCCCGCGATGACTGAAGGGTCCGTCGGCGCCGTAGCAATTGATCGACGCGTAGATGATGCCCGGCCGCAGTGCCGCCACCTCCTCCGGCCCGAAGCCCAGCTTGGCGATCATGCC
>DASRDL010000166.1:0-6721 GCA_035652635.1 Hyphomicrobiaceae bacterium
CGCCCACGCGGCCTACTTAGGCGGGCCGGCGCGGCCCCGTGCCGTGGCCGGCTTCCCGACAGGATGGGGCCGTAGCTCAGTTGGGAGAGCGCGTGAATGGCATTCACGAGGTCAGGGGTTCGATCCCCCTCGGCTCCACCAATAATATCGAGCAGCTAGACGAAAGCCCGACCCGGCAGCCCACCTTTGTCGCACACCTGCCGCACACCGATGCGGCGGTGTGGCATGCACCGCGCTGTTCATGGCGCAATGCCGTTTACCGTGCGGCGCGCGACAGCGGACGAGGCCAACCTACAGACCGGATGGACGGTCCTGATCGCCTGCCATCCGCTCCGAGCCGAATCTCTTGCGCACCTGCGCACAGTGCTCGACGATGAGCGCCGCAAGCTTGCGGAGATCATCCGTCGCCGAACCCTCCTTCTCGCATTCGGCAAGCAGGGTCTTGGCTTCCACGGGAACGCGGGCCAGGAGGTCGCGTATGTGTGCGAGGGCGCGGTGCGGGTCGCAGCCTGACTTTCTCGCCTACAACATATCGAGCGGGGCCGGCGCCCGTGCGCCGGCGTCCATCGTGGCGGACGACGGCCGACGCACGAAGGGGCCCCGCGCGTGCAGGGCCCCCTCTTCGGCGTGCCGGGGCGTCACTTCTCCGGCCAGTAGTAGTTGGCGCCGGCCGCGTAGGGCGGAATGACGAAGCGGCGCGCCGGCACCACCTGCTCGGCATAGGCGCGCTGCGAGTCGTAGACCTTCTTGAAGAACGGGTTCTTCTCGGACTCGGCGGCGGCGATCTGGTCCCAGGCCTCCAGCGTCTTCCTCAGGATGTCCTCCGGCGTGCGCTCGATCTTGACGCCGTGCTTCTCGCGCAGCTCCCTGAGCGCCTCGGCATTGACCTTGTTGGTGATGGTCTGCGACCGGAACGTCGCCTCCCAGGTGGCGGCCTTGACGATGGCCTGAAGGTCGGGTGGCAGCTTCTTCCACACGTCGGCGTTGATGAGCAACTCGAGCACCGTGGCCGGCTCGTGCGTGGAGGGCATGTAGTAGTGCTTCCACACGGTCTGGAAGCCGATCTTCATGTCCTCGGCCGGGCCCACCCATTCGCCGCACTCGATGACGCCGCGCTCGCCGGCCGGCACGATCTCGCCGCCCGGCATGTTGACGGGCGTCATGCCCGACTTGCTGAACACCTCGGCGGTAATGCCAGTCTCGCGGCACTTGCGGCCCTTGAGGTCGTCCCAGCTGGTGACCGGACGCTTGAACCAGCCCAGCACCTGGTTGGCGACCGAGGTCAAGGGGAACGGCACCACGTCGCGCTTGAGCTGGTCCTGATAGAGCTCGCGATAGAGCTCGAGGCCGCCGCCGTCGTGGATCCAGCCCATGTAGTCGATCATGTCCATGCCGAACGGTCCGCCCGGAGCCGGGCCGAACAGCGTGGCGGCGCGCTGCTTGCCCACCCAGTAGGCCGCCGCGGTGTGGCCGCCGTCGATGACCTTCTTGTGCACGGCATCGAGCACCTCGAAGGCCGGCACGATGGTGCCGGCCGGCGCCACCTCGATCTCGAGGCGTCCGCCGGACATGGCCTTCACCTGGTCGGCCCAATACTTGAAGCTGTCGAAGATCATGCTCGAGGACGGGAAGCTCGCTTGAAAGCGCAATTTCTGCGGCGTTTGCGCCTCCGCAGGCGGGGCGCAAAGGACGGCGGTGGCCAGAGCCGCGGCCAGCCCGGGACGGAACATTCGCATACGTTTCCTCCTGATAATTTCGTGTTGTAGGCGCAGTGCATTATTGCGCCGCTGGGCGCCAAAGCAATTCGGTCCTGCTCGCCCCCGTCCCCGGCCAGGAAGGCAAGCAGGCGATCTGTACGTGCAAAAGGCGCGGTTGTCGGCTGCTCCCCGCCCCTGCCTAGGCGCCGAGCACGCGAACGGCGCCGATCAGCAGCGCCGCAATGACCAGCACCAGGGGAATGATCAGCACCTGCAGCCACGCCTCTCCGCCGGTCAGGCTTCCCGTCGCAATCTCGACGCGCGAGGTCAGGAACGCATCGAGGCCCTTCGGTCGGCCGGGGCAGTGCCTGCGCGCCGTCCAGAACACGAGAACCGGCAGAGCGAACAGCACGATGGTGAGCACGGTGGCAAAGCCCAGGCTCAGGACGCCGTCCTCGTCTCTGGCGAAGGCCGCCCACGATATCGGCAGCAGCGCCACGAACGCGAGAAACACCGAACGGTAGACGGCACTGGGGAACTCGCCGCCCGGCACCTCCCCGTAGCCCGAGCGTGGCTCCCCGTCGATTGCCCGGGGCGCCTGGCTCACACTCCCTTCCGGTGTCCGAGCGGGTTCGTCTTGTCGGTTTGCCATGGCGGGCCTCCACGCCCCCCGCCTGCACTTCACGTAGGGCCCGTGGGGACCGCTGCCAGAGACGGGAAGTGCGTCGAATGCGCCCGGCCGAGGCTCAGCCGTAGCGCTCGCCCCAGGCGTAGAGCGCTTTGAGCACGGGGCCCAGGGCCTTGCCCTTGTCGGTGAGGTAGTACTCGTAGCGCGGCGGGTGCTGCTCGTAGAGCCGGGTGGCGATCACGCCCTGCGCCTCGAGCAGCTTGAGCCGAGCCGACAGCGTGTTGGGCGCCAGGCCAGGCAGGCCGCTCGCCAGCGCCTGGAAGCGCAGCGGGCCCTTGCGGTGGAGATCGCGCAGGATCAACAGGGACCACCGCTCGCCGATCACGTCGAGCGCGCGCGCCACCGGGCAGCGCTGTCCATAGCCCATCGCCATCACGCAAATGTAACCGCTCGGCTTGACGCAGACAAGTCACTATATATTGACAAGTTACTATCGATGCCATAGTTAGCGGCGGCGACGGCGAAACAGGGAACCCACCACATGCACCAGCTGGTCGAACGCCGGGCGGCGCCGGTCCCCGCGGCCAATCCGCTGCTCGCCGCGGACATCCTCCCCACCCTGCTGCGCCTCACTCTGCCGAACCTTGCGGCGATGCTCGTCGCCGCGCTGGTGGCGATCGCCGAGACCGTCTACGTCGGGCTGCTCGGCACCACCGAGCTCGCGGCCATCGCGCTGGTCTTCCCGATGGTCATGCTCATGCAGATGCTCTCCGCCGGAGCCATGGGCGGGGGAGTATCGTCGGCGATTGCCCGCGCGCTCGGCGCCCGCGACGCGCCCCGTGCCGAGGCCCTGGCGCTGCACGCCCTCGTCATCGGCCTCGGCGCCGGCGCCTCCTTCTCCCTCCTCTTCATCACTCTGGGCCCGGCGATCTTCACCGCGCTCGGCGGTCGCGGCGGCGTGCTCGAAGGGGCGCTGGCCTATTCGGGCGTGGCGCTGTCTGCCGCGGTGCTGATCTGGCTCGTCAACACGCTGGCCTCGATCGTGCGCGGCACCGGCAACATGCGCGTGCCGTCGCTGACCCTCCTGGTGGCGGCGGCGATGCAGATCGGGTTCGGCGGCGGGTTGGGGCTCGGGATCGGGCCCCTGCCGCGTCTCGGTCTGCCGGGGGTCGCCGCCGGACAGGTGATCGGCTTCAGCGTCAGTGCGGCGTTCCTAGCCTGGTTTCTCACGTCCGGCCGCGCCCGCATCCGGCTGCGGCTCCGCGGCGTGGTCCTCGAGCGCGAGATGTTTCTCGACATCCTGAGGGTGGGCGCCGTCGCCGCCTTCTCGCCGCTGCAGGCGGTGCTGACCGTGCTGATCCTGACCGGGCTGGTGGCGCGCTTCGGCACCGAGGCGCTGGCCGGCTACGGCATCGGCACGCGGCTCGAGTTCCTGCTGGTGCCGATCGTGTTCGCCGTCGGTGTCGCCAGCGTGCCGATGGTGGGCATGGCGATCGGCGCCGGCGACGTCGTCCGCGCGCGCCGCGTCGCCTGGACTGCGGGGGCGCTCGCCACGGCGGCCCTCGGCACCATCGGGCTGACGGTGGCCGTCTTCCCGGCCCTGTGGTCGGCGCCGTTCACGGCCGACGCCGGCGTGCGCGCAGCCGCCGGCCTCTACCTGCGCTTCGCCGGGCCCGGCTTCGCTTTCTTCGGCCTGGGCCTTGCCCTCTACTTCGCCTCGCAGGGCTCCGGCAAGGTGCTGGGCCCTGTGCTCGCCTCGACTTTGCGGCTGGCGACGATCGCCGCCGGCGGGTGGCTGCTCGTTGCGGCCGCAGCTCCGGCCTGGACGCTGTTCGCCCTCGTGGCGCTGTCGATGGTGGTCTATGGGCTCGCCACGGCCGGCGCGGTCTACGCCACCTCCTGGGGACGCTCCGGCACGCGCTGAGGCGAGAGTTGGAGGAGCAAGCACCGGCATGGCGAGCCGGTCACGCCACGATGTCCGCCGCCGGCCTCGGCCGGGTTCAGTAGAACAGGCTCGACACGCTCTCCTCGCGCGCCGTGCGGGCGATGGCCTCCGCCATCAGCGGCGCGATCGAGAGCACGCGGATGTTGGCGGCGGACTTCACGGTGTCGGTGGCCTGGATGGTGTCGGTGATCACCAGCGTCTGGAGGCGCGAGGCGGTGATCTTGGCAACCGCGCCGCCCGAAAGCACGCCGTGGGTGATGTAGGCCATCACCTCGGTGGCGCCCTGCTCGAGCAGCGCGTTGGCGGCATTCACGAGCGTGCCGCCTGAATCGACGATGTCGTCGATCAGAATGCAGCGTTTGCCCCTCACGTCGCCGATCACGTTCATGACCTCGGACTCGCCCGCACGCTCGCGGCGCTTGTCGCAGATCGCGATCGGCACGTTGATGCGCTTGGCGAGGCCGCGCGCGCGCACGACGCCGCCCACGTCCGGCGACACCACCACGAGGTTGGTGGTCCCGTAGCGCTCCTGGATGTCGCGCACCATGACGGGAGCGGCGAACAGGTTGTCGGTGGGGATGTCGAAGAATCCCTGGATCTGGCCGGCGTGCAGGTCGACCGTCATCACCCGGTCGACACCGGCGCGCTCGATCAGGTTGGCGACGAGCTTGGCTGATATGGGCGTGCGCGGCCCCGGCCGGCGATCCTGGCGCGCGTAGCCGAAGTAGGGCATCACCGCCGTGATGCGCCGCGCCATGGACCGCTTCAGCGCGTCGACCAGGATCAGCAGCTCCATCAGATTGTCGTTGGCCGGGAACGAGGTCGACTGCAGGACGTAGACGTCCTCGCCGCGCATGTTCTCCTGCACCTCGACGAACACCTCCATGTCGGCGAAGCGGCGCACGACGCTCTTGGCGAGCGGCAGCTTGAGGATCTGCGAGATGGCGTCGGCGAGGGGTCGGTTGCTGTTGCCGGCGACGAGCCTGATCTCCAGCGGCGCGTCCTTTTTCCGGCTCGCGTCTCGCGTATCGAAGGGCATCGACGGCACTCCGTTCACACTTGCGGGCCTTCTAGCAAGCGGCCTTGCGGCTTGTAAACGGCCTGTGACTGCAAGTTGACGCGCAGGCGGCCCAAAAACGCCGGCTTCGGAGGGGTGGGGAAGCCGGTGGGTCGCCGCTGATCGCCGTTTCAGTTGACCGCGGTCGTCTTCGGCAGCAGCTTGACGATGCCCTGTGCGGCGGCGCTCGCCGCCTGCTCGGCGGTCTTGTCCCAGGCGCCGTCGAGCGAGCCCTGCGGGATCTCGTTCTTCTGCGACACGGTGCCGAGCTTCTTCCCCTTGGGGTCACGCACCAGCCATTCGATCTGGATCGGCTGCTTGCCGTCCTTGGCGGCGCCCAGGGTAACCGAGCCCTCCACCCGATAGGTCGTGGGCGTGGCCTTCTCGGCGATGGCGATCCCCTTGCCCTGGAGCTCGCGCTGGATGGCGGCGGTGAGCGAGGTCCTGCCGTCGCCGGGGGCGCCGGTGACGGCCGGCACTACAGCGCTCACGCCGGAGCCGTTGGCGGCACTGTCCGGGATGCTGCCGGTGGTCGTGCCGGGCTGCGGGGGAGGCGGCGCCTTGGCGGCGGCCATGCGCTTGGGCTCCCCCCCGGGAGGCTGCACCGCCGCGCTGGCGGGCTGGGACGTGCCGGAGGCGACGGCGCCCTGGCTCAGGTGGCTCGGCAGCCAGGTCATGAACGAGCTTGCGGCCTTGCCGGCGATTGTCTGCGCCACCTGCGGCGTCAGCGCCGCCCACGGATCCTTGGAGGTGTTGCCCGACACCACCTCCTCGCCGGTGATGCGGTTGACGCGCTTGCCGGTAGGATCGGTCACGTCCCAGATGTAGGATACCTTGGTGGTCGATTTGACCTTGGCCGCCACGACGTAGCCGCGCAAGGTGTAGTCGGCGCGCTCGTCCTTGCCGACGACGGTGACACGCTGCTTCTCCACCGTGCTCGTGAATTCCTGCTGGATCTGCTTGGCGATGGCATCGGGCGCGCCGATGATCGGCGACACGGAGATCTTGGCGAGCGGCGGCAACGGCTGAGCAGGCGGAGCGGCGGACACCTCCGGCGCCGGCGCGCTGCCGGAGCCGCCGAACAGCGAGCCGCTGAACAACGACGAAGAAGTCTCGCAGCCGGCGAGGCCGATGCCCACCAGCGCTGTGAGAACGGCGAGCGCCACCCTCGGGTGACTGCGCCGCGCCGCCGCAGCGTGCATGGTCGTCACAATGACGTCCCCCTCTGCAGATGCATCCCGCATGTGCCCGGCTGCCGACGTACGAACCCTGCGGCGGTCGATTCTACGCCCGGTACCCCAGCGGACTCCCTACTTGGCAACACCCTCGGCGTCCAGTTTCAGACAGGGGAAAACTCTGTGCTGGCCCGACCCCGCGGGCTTACAGCCGTTCAA
>DASRDL010000167.1:0-3819 GCA_035652635.1 Hyphomicrobiaceae bacterium
CCCGAGCCGCTCTCCGTCCCGCACCGCCTTCTCGGCCGCCTTGGCCTCGGCGCGCGCCCGCGCATAGACCGTGTCGCAGACGGCATTGACGGAAGGATTGAGCGCCTCGATGCGGGCGATCGCCGCCTCCACGAGCTCGACGGGCGAAATCTCCTTGCGGCCGATGCGCCGCCTCAGCTCCACGCTCGACAGTTGCAGCAATTGCTCGTTGGCGGCCATGTTCGTCCTCGCTCCTTGTGCACTCCATCCTGACGCAACGGCTTGCGCGCCGACTTCGATCGTGGCGGTGAAGCCCCCCTCGTCCGGCCCTTCGGGCCACCTTCTCCCCAAGGGGAGAAAGGCCACTGCGGTTGCCGTGCATCAATAGATGAGCCCCGGCTTGGTCTCCGCATCGAGCGGCCAGATCGGGCGCTGCACCTTGGTGTAGGCGATCCGGCAGTAGTCGCGGGCGAGGGGCGCATCGGAATCGACGTAGATCACCCGCTTGGCGATCGGGCCGAAGGCGGCCATGAAATGGTTGGACGACTTGACGACGACGATGCGGCGCCGGCGTGGGTCGATGCCGACGTTCGTGAAGAGCTCGAGGCCCAGCGCCTGCGTGCGGTTGGCGATCAGCACCGCCTCGACGCCGCCGATGCGCACCGCGGCACAGTCGCCGAGCGGCACCTTGGTCGGCCCGAAGCTCTGCCAGCAGTCGCGGGCGAGCGCCGCCACCGTCACGTTCGCGTCGACGGGTGTGCCCGAGGCCGGACCGATCTTGCCGCCGAAGCGCAGCGGGAAGGTTGCCCCCTCGCCGGCATCGAAGCACAGGCGCACGGCAACGGGGTCCCAGATCGGGCCCACCGCCGCGCCCTCGACGCGCTGCTCGATCAGGTGGCGCAGGATGGTGGTGTTGTCCGACGGCGCACCGCCGCCGGCGTTGTCGGCCGGATCGGCGAGCACGACGGGTGCCACGTTGCTGGCAACGGCGGCGGCCACGCCCTCGGGCACACCGAGGAACGGCGGCATGGTCTTGCCGCGCAGAGACACCAGCTCCTCGCCGATGCTGGTGGCGAGCCTGTCCGCCCTGGCCTTGTCGCCGTCGGCGATGACGAGCACGCGGCTCGCGTTCTCCGCCACGTCGGCGTAGGGAAAGCAGTGCACGATGGAGACGGAGAGGATGCCGTCCTTGCCCTCCAGCCCCTTGATGCGGTCGACGAAGGCGCGCATCACCGGCTCGGTGGTGGGGTACATCTGAATCTGCCGGCAGTCGTAGAGCGACATGACCGGCCTGATCTCGCCCCGCAGCGTGCGCAGAACGAGGTCGAGTACGTCCTCGGCGCGTTCGACCACGTCGGTGTGCGGATACTCCTTGTAGCAGACGATGATGTCGCAGGCGCGCATGCGCTTGAGCGTCATGTGGCAGTGCGGGTCGAGCTCGACGCCGATCACGCACTTCTTGCCGACGATGGCGCGCGCCCGCTCGGTGATGTCGCCCTCCACGTCGTCGTAGCCGTGCGCCACCATGGCGCCGTGCAGCCCGAGCAGCACGCCGTCGACCGGCATGGCGGCCTCGAGCTGGCCCAGGATCTCGTCGCGCATGGCCTCGTAGTCGCGCCGGTTGGTGATACCGGCGGGGCTCGCCGCAAAGCAGCTGCCCTCGATCAGGGTGAAGCCCTCCGCGGCGGCGCGGCGGCGGGCGACGAACAGCGGGGCGGTGCACATGCGCGGCGCATCGTCCGGGTGCTCGCCGGGGCGGAAGAACACGCTTTCCCTGTAGGCTTCGAGACTTGTCGGCAGGGGGGAGAATGTGTTGGTCTCGGTGGCGAGCGTGGCGGCGAACAGGCGCATTGGGGGATGAGCTCCAGCAGCTGGACGGCCAGTGAACCATCGATCGCGGCTGCCTGGAAAGGGGCCGCACGACAAGGGAGATGCGCATGCACGGCAGGCGCCCGACCATAGCATCGCTGCGCGGCGTGGTGGCGGCCGCCCATCCGCTGGCGGCCCAGGCCGGCGCGCGGCTGCTCGCCGACGGCGGCAATGCCTTCGACGCGGCGGCGGCCACCGCCGCGGCCCTCAACGTGGTCGAGCCCTACATGTCGGGGCTCGCCGGCCAGGGGCTCGCCACCTGCTGGGTGGCCGCCGAGCGGCGCATCAGGGTGCTCGACTTCGTGCCGCCGGTGCCCTCGCGGTTTCCGGTCGAGCGCTTCACGCGCCGCGAGGAGCTGGCGCGCGGGCCGCTGAGCGTCGGCCTGCCCGGCAACCTCGCCGGCTGGACCGAGCTGGTGCGCGCCTACGGCCGCAAGCCGCTCACCGAGGCCCTGCGGCCGGCCACCGACCTGGCGCGCGACGGCTTCCCGCTCGTCGAGTTCAACGTCGACGAGATGAACGAGCACGCGCCGCAGATCGCGCGCTACCCGTGGGGAGGCGAGCTGACGCGCACCTACATGGGCGGCGCCAGCCGGGTCGAGGCGGGCCGCGTGCTGCGCCAGCCGGAGCTTGCGCGCACGCTCGAGCTGATCGCGGCGGAGGGGCCGCGGGCCCTCTATGGCGGCGCGCTCGGCAAGGCCATCGTCGCCCATCTCGAGTCTCTTGGCGGCTGCCTGACGATGGCCGACCTCGAGGCGTTCGTGCCGCGCTGGCGCGAGCCGATCGCGGTCGCCTATCGCGGCCGGACGGTGCACGTGCCGCCGCCGCCGTGCGAGGGCTTCCAGTTTCTGCTCGCTCTGCGCGTGCTCGAGAGCTTCGACCTCGGCCGCCTGGAGCACAACGGCGTCGACCATCTCGACACGGTCTACCGCGTCATCCGGCTCGCCGCCGGCGTGCGCATCGCCCACAACAATCCATCGCCCGAGAAGCTCGCCGGCCTCCTCTGCGACGAGCATGTGGCGGAGCTCGCCGCGCGCGTGCGCGACGGCCGGCCGGTCGTGGGCCCCACCGAGCAGTGGATGGAGCCGCCGGCCGGGGGCGAGGACCCTGGCCACACCACCTCGTTCTCGATCGGCGACGACGAGGGCAACCTCGTGTGCGTCACGCAGAGCCTGGGCAGCCCGTTCGGCAGCGGCGTGGTGGTGCCCGGCACCGGCCTCACCCTCAACAACTTCCTCTACTGGTCGGAGGTGACGCCGAGGAGTCCCAACCGCACGCGCGCCGGCGCCGAGCTGCCCATCTGCATGTCGCCCAGCCTCTCCACCCTCGACGGCCGGCCGGTGCTGGCGCTCGGCACGCCCGGCAGCTACGGCATCCTGCAGACGCAGGCCCAGGCACTGGTGCACTACCTCGATTTCGGCCTGCCCCTGCAGGCCGCCATCGAGGAGCCGCGGGCGCGGCTGTGGGACGGCCGGTCGGTTCATGCCGAGGGGCGGCTGCCGGCGGCCACGATCGCCGCTCTCAGGCAGCGCGGCCACGACATCGAGGCGGTGGCACCGTGGACCATGCGGGTCGGCGGCATCCAAGCCGTCGCCGTCGATCCTGCCACGGGCGTCATGACCGGCGCCGCCGACCCGCGCCGCGACGGCTACGCGGTGGCGCTGTAGCGGCCGCGAGCTCCCTCTCGCCACTCTTCAGTGCCGAGAGGGTTGGGGTGAGGGGCAGAAACTTGCGCGGCGGCCTCCAGCTGCCCCTCACCCCAGCCCTCTCCCCGCAAGCGGGGAGAGGGAGAGCGGGGCATCAGCGGAAGGCTGCGACCCTGGCCGCCTGCTCGGCGATCACGCGGGCGTTGTCGAGCTCGGGCGTGCCGGCCACCTCGCCGCGCACCTTCACCAGCGGGCTCGACCATACCGGCAGGCGCGGGCAGCCGCCGCAGCTCTCCTTGTAGCTCATGATGTCGCGCCACTTGGT
>DASRDL010000168.1:0-2002 GCA_035652635.1 Hyphomicrobiaceae bacterium
CTCGATCATCGGCAGGTCGGAGGCCACCGGCATGCGGTAGTCGAGGAAGCTCGCGTTGTCGACCTTGCCGTCGGCCGTGAACACGTACTCCTCGTTGAGCGCCCAGCCGATGCCCTGCACCACGCCGCCCTGGATCTGGCCCTCGACATAGGCCGGATGAATGGCGCGGCCGGCATCCTGCACCGCCGTGTAGCGGATGACCTGCACCTTGCCGGTCTCGGGATCGACCTCCACGTCGCAGATCTGGGTGGCAAAGCCGCCCGCCGCACCTTCCGTGTTGAGCGTGGCGCGGGCATTGATGGGCCCGCCGGTGGCGCTGGCCTTGGCGGCGAGCTCCTCGAGCGTGAGCGGGGGGAAGTCGCCGGCGTTGGAGCCCGCCGGCCGGGCGGCGCCGTTCTCCCACACCACCGCCTCGACGTCGATCTTCCAGATCTTGGCCGCGCGCTCGCGCAGGATGCGGATCACCTGCTCGGTGGCCTGCGTCGCCACCATGCCGGCGGCGAAGGTGACACGGCTGCCGCCGGTGAGCGCGCTGAAGCCCACCGAGCTGGTGTCGCCGATCAGCGCCTGCACGCGCCGGTAGTCGATACCCAGCATCTCGGCGACGATGTTGACCATGGAGGCGCGCGAGCCGCCGATGTCGGGATGGCCCGTCACTACCACGGCGGTGCCGTCCTCGTTGATGTAGACCTGCGCGCTCGACTCGCCGCCGGCGTTGAACCAGAAGCCGCTCGCCACGCCGCGACCCTGGTTGGGGCCGAGGGGGGCCTTGTAGTGCGGGTGGGCAAGCGCGGCCTGCAGCGTTTCCACGTAGCCGATGCGTCGGAACGTCGGCCCGTAGGCGGTCTTGGTGCCCTCCTTGGCGGCATTCTTGAGCCGCAGCTCGAGCGGGTCCATCTTCAACTCCCGGGCCAGCTCGTCGAGCGTCGACTCCATCGAGAATGCGCCGATGGGAGCGCCCGGCGCCCGGTAGGCCGCCACCTTGGGCCGGTTGGTGACGACGTCGTAGCCGATGAGGTGCGCGTTGGCGACGTCGTAGGGCGCGAGCGAGCAGCCCACGGCGCCACGGATGGGCGCGCCGGGGAAGGCGCCGCCCTGCAGGCGGAAGGTGGCCTGCACGGCCGTGATCTTGCCGTCCCTGGTGGCGCCGATCTTGACCGTGCTCGACGATCCCGAGGTCGGCCCGGTGGCGCGGAACACCTCCTCGCGCGTCATGACGATCTTCACCGGCCGGCCGGCCTTGCGCGAGAGCGTCACCGCCAGCGGCTCCAGGTAGACGATGGTCTTGCCGCCGAAGCCGCCGCCGATCTCGGCCGGAATGGCGCGGATGTCGCTCAGCTTGAGGCCGGTGAGCTGGGCCGTCATGTCGCGCACCATGAAGTGGCCCTGGCTGCTGCTCCAGATGGTGGTGTGGCCGTCCTGGCCGACGCTCACCACGCAGGCGTGCGGCTCGATGTAGCCCTGGTGCACGGGCTTGGTCTTGAAGCTCCTCTCCACGATCACGTCGGCGGCGGCGAACCCGGCGTCCACGTCGCCCAGCTTGTGCTCGAGCGTGCCGGCGATGTTGGAGGTGGTCGCGGGTCCGGGCTTGGCACCGACGCCCTTCATGTGCTCGTGCAGGATCGGCGCGCCGGGCTCGAGCGCCTCGTCGACGTCGATCACCCAGGGCAGCACCTCGTAGTCGACCTCGATCAGCTTGACCGCCTTGGCGGCGATCTTGGCCGATGTGGCTGCCACGGCGGCGACGGCATGGCCGGCATAGAGCACCTTCTCGCGCGCCATGACGTTGCGGCTGATGTAGCGCAGATCCTGGATGCCGAGCGGCACCGGCTTGTCCCAGGGGAATTCGACCAGGTCGCGGCCGGTCATGACGGCCTTCACCCCCGGCAGGGCTTCGGCCTTGCTCGTGTCGATCGAGCGGATGCGGGCGTGGGGATGCGGGCTGCGCAGGATCTTGCCCCACAGCATGCCGGGCATGGTGAAGTCGGCGCCGAAGCTGGCG
>DASRDL010000169.1:0-13915 GCA_035652635.1 Hyphomicrobiaceae bacterium
GGCGGCGGTGCACGGAATGCAGCTCGCACTTCGCAGCCTCGAGGACGACGGCCGGCTCGACGAGACGGGCCCGGTGGCGAGCTTCCGCGAACGCCAGCGTCTCGTGCGCAAGGGCGACGACGATGCGCTCGAGCAGCGCTATGCCCGCCGCGAGGAGTAGCAGCGCGCGCCCCGATCCAGATGGCGGGGAGAAGCGGGCCTCACACCGTCAGATAGCGCGAGCGGATGCTCTCCTCCTCGGCGCGGAAGCGGGCGGGGTCGGCCGAATAGACGATGCGGCCCTTCACCAGGATGTGCAGCTCGTCGGCGACGGCCTCGGCGAGCTTCATGTTCTGCTCGATCAGCAGGATGGTGACGCCCGCGTCGCGAAGCAGGCGGATGATGCGGGCGATCTCGCGAACGACGAGCGGCGCGAGGCCCTGGCTCGGCTCGTCGAGCAGCAGCACCTTGGGGTCGGAGACGAGCGCGCGGGCAATGGTCAGCATCTGCTGCTCGCCGCCGGAGAGCTGCGAGCCGCGGTTGCCGCGCCGCTCGGCGAGCGCGGGGAACAGCTCAAGCAGGCGCGCGAGAGGCCACGCCCTGGCCGGCGTGCGCTCGGCGACGCGGATGTTCTCGAGCACCGTGAGGTCGGGGAAAATGAGACGCCCCTCTGGCACATAGGCGACACCCGCACGGGCGACCTTGTGGGCGGGAAAGCCCGTGATGTCGCGCCCGTCGAGAACGATGCGCCCGCTGGTCGGCGGCACGAGCCCCATGATGGTCTTCACCGTCGTCGTCTTGCCGACGCCATTGCGCCCGAGGAGGGCGGCGATGCGTCCTTGCACGAGCTCGAGGTCGACGCCCTGCAGGACGTGGCTCGAGCCGTAGTGCGTGTTGAGGCCGGCGATGCTGAGCATTACTCCATGCCCCCGAGATACGCCTCCTGCACCCTCGCATTTGCCTTCACCTCTGCCGGCGTGCCGTCGGCGATGACGCCGCCGCGATGCAGCACGGTGATTTTGTGGGCGAGGCGGAACACGACCTCCATATCGTGCTCGACGAGCAGGACCGTCACGCGCGAGTCGGCGAGGAAGCTGGCGAGCGTGTCGACGGTCTGTGCCGTCTCCTCGACCGAGAGGCCCTGCGTCGGCTCGTCGAGGATCAGCACCTTGGGGCTCTGTGCCATGGCCATGGCGACCTCGAGCAGGCGCTGGTCGCCGTGGCTCAGCAGGCCGGCCGGGCGCTCGGCCACGTCGGTGAGCCCCAGGCGTGCGATGGCGGCATCGGCGCGCTCGCGCGCGCTGAGGAAGACCTCGGCGCCGCCGAACGGATGCCAGCGGCGCGGCTGGCGCGCCTGGGCGGCGAGCATGGCGTTCTCGCGGGCGCTCATTTCGGGGAACAGCGAGGTGAGCTGGAAGGTGCGCGAGATGCCCTTCTGGCAGATGACGTGGGCGGGCCGGCCGGTGATGTCCTCGCCGGCAAAGCGGACCGACCCGCGTGTCGGCTTGACGACGCCGGTAACGAGATGGAACAGCGTCGTCTTGCCGGCACCGTTGGGCCCGATCACGGCGCGCACCTCCCCGTCGGCGACGCGCATGGAGACGTTGTCGACCGCGACGAGCGCGCCGTAGGCCTTGGTCAGGCCGTCGAGCTGGAGGAGCGGCTCGGCCGCCCCGCCCGCAGCGGCGGCGGGCGGCGGGGCGGCGGCCGCCGCGACGTCAGCCATGGAGCACCCCCTTGAGCTTCACGCGTTCGCCCCAGGCGCGCGCCAGCCCCCAGATGCCCTCCGGGGCGAACAGCACGAAGGCGATGAACACGAGGCCGAAGAACAGCGCCCAGGCCTCCGTGTAGATCGACAGCTGATGCTCGAGCATGAGGAAGAAGGCGGCGCCGAGGATGGGGCCTATGAGCGTGCCCGCTCCGCCCACCACGACCATGATCAGCACCTGGCCGGACAGCAGCCAGAACAGGAGCTCCGTGTTGGCAAACCCGCGGAACGGCGCGAACAGGGCGCCCGCCAGACCGCCGAGCGCGTACGCGACGGCCACGACCGCGATCTTGTAGAGGCGGGTGTTGTAGCCGAGCGAGAGCGTCTTGGCCTCGTTCTCGCGGATCCCGCGCAGCACCGCGCCGAACGGCGAGCTCACGAGCATGCGGCAGAAGAGGAACGCCCCGACCAGACAGGCAAGCGTGAAATAGTAGAAGCCGAAGCGGCTCGAGAACAGGGTCGTGCCGAAGGGTCCCGGCGTCTTCGGGATGCCGGCGAGGCCGTCCGAGCCTCCGGTGACCGAGACCCACTTGAACGCGATGGCGTAGAGGAGCTGCGCGAAGGCCAGCGTGAGCATCGAGAACGATACCCCGGTCGCCAGCGTACACACCCACCCGACGCCAACGGCGACGACCCCGGTCAGCAGCGCCGCCAGGAACACCGCGAACGGCAGCGGCAGCGAGGTGTTGAGCAGGATGTAGCCTGCGGAATAGGCGCCGAGCCCGTAGGCCGCCGCATGCCCGAACGAGACGAGGCGCGCATAGCCGACCATGAGGTCGAGGCTCATGGCGAAGAGGCCGAGGATCAAGAGCTCGGTCAACAGCGTCAGCGCGAACACCGGCAGGCCGAACGGCGCCGCGATCAGCAGCCCCAGCACGCCGAGACCGGCCAGCAGGGCCAATGGCGACGAGCGGCCCATGGCTCACGCCTCCTTGCCGAGCAGACCGCCCGGGCGCACGACGAGAACGATCAGCATCACCAGGTACATGAAGGCCAGCGCGAAGTCCGGCAGATAGTAATTGCCGAACACCTGCACGAACGCGACCAGCAGCGCGCCGATGAGCGATCCGAGGAAGCTTCCCATGCCGCCGATGATGACGATGACGAAGGCGTCGATGACGGCGGTCGCCGCCATGCCGTGGGCAGCCGTCACCAGCGGCGCCGCAAGCACGCCGCCGAGCGCGGCAAGGCCGCAGCCGATACCGAACACGCCCGAGCGGATCAGGCTGACGTCGATGCCCAACGCGTGCACCATCTCTGCATTCTGCGACGTGGCGCGGATCAGGAGCCCCAGTCGCGTGCGCTCCAGGAGCTGCCAGATGGCGATGGCGACGACGAAGCCGGCCACAGCCAGGAACAGCCGGTAGACCGGGAAGGGCTCGTCGAGCAGGAACACGACGCCGCTCAGTACGGGAGGCGGGGGCACCTGCAGCGCGTCGGGGCCCCAGAGCAGCCGCACCGCTTCGCCGGCCACCAGCGCCAGCCCGAACGTCACCATGAGGAACGCGTGCGCGTCGCGCCGGTAGAGCCAGCGCAGAATGCCGCGCTCGAAGGCCCAGCCGAGAGCGCCGACCACCAGCGGCGCCCCGATCAGCGCCACCCAGAAGCTGCCGGAGACGTTCACCAGCGTGTAGCCGATGAAGGCGCCCAGCATGTAGATGGTGCCGTGCGCGAAGTTCACGATGCGCATGATGCCGAAGATCAGCGTCAGCCCGACGCCGAGAAAGAACAGCAGCGCGGCCTGCGACAGCGCATTGACGCTCTGGTTCAGAAGGAGGGCCAGCGTGCTCATGATGTCCGATTGCTAGGGCTCGGCCCGGCGCCGCCTCGACGCATGCCTCTCATGATGGGGCGGCCGGAAGCGGCGGGACGGACGGATGGCCTCGCCTCAGTCCGGGTCGCGCGGGCCGACGACGTGGGCTCGCGCCGCTCCGGCTTCGATCTCGGTGTGCTTCCTCATCCCCGCGGGTTCCCGTCCGAGCCTACGCCCAAGACCGGGCGACGCCCATCGGGCATCGCCACGGCCCGCATGCGCCGGCGCGCCTCAGTCGTCGTAGGTCATCTTGTTGCAGGGCGGCGTGACCTTGTCGGCCGGCAGTGTGGCGATCACCTCGGGCACAGGGTAGGTGAAGCCGTCCTTCTTGGCCGCCTTGATGATGAAGCCCTGCTGGACACCCTGGTGGTCGCACTTGCGCATGTGGACCTTGCCCTTGATGTCCTCGATTACGAGATCCTCCAGGGCCGGGCGCAGCTTGTCGGCCTCGATGCTGCCGGCTTTCGCGATGCCGGCCTCGAACACCTTCTGGCACTGCCACTGCTCGCCCTCGAACTGGTCGGGGATGGCGCCGCCGTGCTCCTTGCGCCAGAGCTCGACGAACGCCTTGTTCTTGGGCGTGTCGATCGAATAGGCGTAGCGGGCCGACACGATCATGCCGAGGCAGGCGTCACCCACGGCCTTCATTGCGGACAATTCGAGCTGCTCGGACAGCAGCGCGATCTTCTCGCCGAGCTTGTACTGATAGGCCTGCGCCAGGAACGCGTTGTTGTCGTCGCCGGCCAGGACGAGATAGACCGCATCGGCGCCGGACTGACGGATGTGGGTGATGTAGCTCGAGTAGTCCTTGGTGCCCGTCGGAGCGAACACCTTGCCGACGGACTCCTTGCCCATCTTCTTCACCTCGTTCTCGAACACCTGGACGCTGTTGTGCCCCCAGGCATAGTCGAGACCGAGCGCGAAGAACTTCTTGAACGGCGCTTCCTTTATGTAGAGCGAGACGGCGCGCGTGCCCATCGGTCCCGACGTGTTGGCACGGAAGAAATTGGGCACGAACGACTCGGCCGTGAGACGACCGTCGCCATTGTCCGATGAGATGAAGATCGCGTTCCATTCGGCGAGCTTCGGCACGATGGCCAGCGCCTCCGAGGACAGCGTCATGCCCGTGAACAGGCGGCAGTCGTGGCGCTCGACCATCTCCTGCGCCTTGCGCACGCAGGTCGCGGGGTTGCCGGCGGTATCCTCGATGAGCAGCTCGATCTTCTTGCCGAGCCAGCCGCCGGCGGCGTTCTGCACCTTGGCATAGAACTCCGCGCCGCGCTTCTGCTGCTGCCCGACGGAGCCGAGCGGACCGGTGAGGGCGAGCGGCATGCCGAGCTTGATGGCGCCGCCGGCCTGCGCCTGCGCGCTCGTCCAGATGAAGGGCGCCGCAACGGCTGCTCCGGCGCCGCCCAACACGGCCCGGCGCGAATGTCGGGACTTTGTCATGGTGTTCGCTCCCTGCATGGCCGCGTTATGTGGCGCGGCTGATGGTGGCAAGCTATCTTCGTTCCCATCCGACCGCAACTTGCGCCGGGCCCCTCACGCGACCCGCCGTGCCCTCCTGCACGGGGGCGGGAACCGGGTCCCGCCAAAGTAGAGGCAGCGCTCCTCAGCCCGCCTTCGCACTGCCCGCCATGGCCTTCCCGATCTGCTCCGCCAGCACGTGGCGGCGAAGCTTGCCGGTCGCAGTGAAAGGCAGCTCGGTCACGTGCACCAGGATCTCGGGAAGCTTGTAGTCGGCCACCTCGCCCTTCAGAAACGCGACCATCTCCTCGAGCGTCACGCTCTGTCCGGGTTTCGGGATGACGCAGAGGCAGTTGCGCTCTCCGAGTCGGGCATCGCGGATCCCGACCATGGCGGCATGCATGATCTTCGGATGCGTGTAGAGGATCTCCTCCACCTCGCGCGGGAAGAACTTCTTGCCGCCGCGATTGATGATCTCCTTGCGTCGCCCGACGATCATCACGTTGCCGGCCTCGTCGACGATCCGGGCCAGATCGCCGGTGCGGAACCAGCCGTCGCTCGTGAAGCTCTCCGCATTCGCCTCGGGATTGTTGTGATAGCCAAGATGGACGCTGGGACCGATGGCCGCGATCTCGCCGACCTCGCCGCGCGGCACCTCGCGCCCCGCCTCGTCGATGATGCGCAAGCCCATGGAGCGCACGACACGGCCGATCGTACCGTTGACTTTGAGCGGGTCGTCGCTGAAGCGGGTGTAGGTGTGAAAGCCCGTCTCGAGCATGCCGTAAAGCTCGATCAGGTGCCCCTTCATGCGCGCCTGATAGTCCTTGATGGTCTCGATGGCCGCCGAGGCCCCGCCCGTGATCACGACCCGCAGGGAGGAGACGTCGCGCGCGGCCAGGTCCGGCTCGTTCAGCATGGCGACGATGGAGGCCGGCGCAGTGGCGATATAGGTAACCCGCTCCCGCTCGATCGCGTCGAGCGCGCCTTTCGCCGAGAACCGCTCGAGCAGCACGGCGCGGCTGCCCGACATGATCGCCTGCAGCAGGCAGAGATAGCCCCAGTTGAGACAGACCGGCAGGTAGACGAGCTGCACCTCGCCGGCCGTGACCTGCATGTCCTCGTTGATGATGCGCACCGCCGGCAGCGTCGTGTTGAAGGAGTGGAGCACGCACTTGGGGTTGCCCGTGGTGCCCGAGGTGAACGCCATGCGGTAGACCTCGTCGGCGCTCATCCTCACACGATGCTCGGCCGCGATCGGCCTGCTCTGCGAGATACCCGTCTCGAGATGCAGCTCGCCGGCCACCGGCTGCTGCGCCGAAAAAACGACGTGGGTGAGGCCCGCAATCCGGTCGCGCAGCTGCCGGGCCATGGTGACGTAGTCGAAGCCGCGGAACTCCGCCGCGCAGATGAAGGCGCGACTGTTGGAGAAGCGCAGGATGTAATCCAGCTCGCGGATGCGGAAATCCGGGTTCACCTTGTTGGCGACGGCACCGATCAGCTCCAGCGCGAAGTAGACGACCGGAAAGGCGATGCGGTTCGGCATCTGAACGGTGACGACATCGCCGCGCGCGATCCCGATGTGGCGCAGGAATTCCGCGCAGCGCTCCACGCGCGACTCGAGCTCGCCGTAGGTGATGCGCTCGGCGGCGTCGGCGAACACTTCGCGATCCGGATGGGCCGCCGCCCTGGCAGCGAGGATGTCGAAGAACGTCTCGTCCCTCCACTCGCCGCTCCTACGATACTGCTCGGCAAGCTCCGGCTTCATGACAGTTGCATAGGCCACGGACACCTCCATCGAGGCCGGCGGGCGGCCGGCCAGCTCGTCGCTCATCGCACGCTGCGCAACAGACCACCGTCGACGGCAATGGCGGTGCCGGTCGTGTATCGCCCGCGCGGCGAGACCAGCATCGCCACCAGGCTCGCGATGTCGTCGACGGTGCCGATGCGCCCCATCGGGATCTCTGCCTCGAGCTTGCGCCGCATGATCGCGGGGTCCTCCCCGCCGGCAGCGAACACCTTCTCGAGGCGCGTCGTCTCGATGTAGCCGGGACAGATCGTGTTGACGTTGATGTTGTGCCGCGCCAGCTCCAGCGACAGCGTCTTGGCGTAACCGATCACGCCGCCCCAGGTCGCCACCGACAAGCCGAAGCCGGGGATCGGCTGGATCGCCGAGATGGCCGTAATGTTGAGGATGCCGCCGCCGCCGCGCCTGATCATCTGCGGGACGGCGCCGCGCACCATGCGCACGACGTACATCAGGTTCTGCTCCACGGCCTTGGCCCAGGCCGCATCGTCGAAACCGACCAACTCTCCCAGCGGCGGCGCGCCGTCGTTGTTCACGAGAATATCGATGCCGCCGAACGTGGCCGCGACCGTTTCGACGACGCGCGTGCAATCCTGCGCACGCCGGCAATCGGCGAGGATCGGTAAGATCTCGGCGCCGGTCTCCGCGCGCAGCCGCGCGGCGGCCTCGGTGAGACCCGGATCTCGCCGCGCGGTGATGGCAACGCGCGCACCCTCCTGCGCGAGGGTTCGCGCGATGCCGTAGCCGATCCCCATGCTGGCACCGCCGACGATGGCGATCTTGTCTTTGAGGCCGAGGTCCATGTCAGGCCGCGCCTTTCACGCCGAGCTCCGCCAGCCACCGCTCCGCGTTCTTGTGGAACACCTTCTCGAGGATCTCCTCGCCGTAGCCTTCGGCGCGCCAGTCCCTGACGAGCCGCTCGTAGGTGAACAGGGGATAGTCGGCGCCGAACAGGATGCGGTCCTTGAGCCGCCGCGTGATCTCGTACTTGAGGTCGGGCTGGTGGTATTTCGGCGACCATCCGTGCAGCTCGTACCAGATGTTGCGCTTGTGCATGAGCACGGCGATCACCTCGGCCTGCCAGGGCCAGCCGGGCCGGGCCGCGACGATCCTGAGCTCGGGATTCTTGGCCGCCACGTAGTCGAGATGGCGCGGATGGCACCAGTCGAGGATGACGCCGTCGCCGCCGGGCAAGCCGGCACCGAGGCCGGTGGTGCCGACGAAGATCAGCACGGGGATGCCGGCCTCGATGCAGAGCTTGTAGTAGGGGATGTAGGCCGGATCGCTGGCGGGAGGCGTCAGCGACGCAGAGATCGCAAAACCGAGAAAGCCGATCCTCTTGTCGATGCAGCGGCGCAGCTCCTTCACACCTTCCGGCCCCGCGCGCTCCGGATCGATGTGGATCCAGTGGCCCAGAATCACGTCGCGGTGTGCGGCCTCGGTTTCGAATGCATAGTCGTGCAATGCCCGCTGCTCCTCCAGCGGGCGATACTTGGCAAACCCGAGGTCCAGGATGGTGCGTGCGCCGTTTGCCCGGAAATAGGCCGCCATCTCGGCCTCGGTATGGTACTTGGTCTCCGAGTTCCAGGTGGCGCGCTGCTGTGCGAGCTCCCTCTCCGTCTGCAGCGGGTAGCCGCGACGCGTTCCCCAGTGCGAATGGACGTCGATGATTTTCATTGCCTGCGCCTCGCTCGGTGCCGATGTGCGGCGCCAGCGTCTATGGTCAGCACGGGTGCCGCTGATGCATCTCCCCCAGCGGCGCCGTTCCAGGTCACTGTAACGGCCGGCGAAGGCGGTGGCATCCCCCGACGTCAACCTGTTTTTATCGCCGGGAACATGTGATTTGCTGCGCTGCCTGCTCGGGGTGGCGGGTCACAGGGTGCAAGGGTTGACCATGCTTTGGATCGGGATCGATGTCGGCGGCACATTCACGGACGGCGTCGTCTATGACACCGACGCAGGATCGTTCCGCTTCGCCAAGGCGCCGTCGACGCCCTCCGATCCGACGGCGGCCGTGCTCGATCTGCTGGCCCTGATGCAGGTGCCCGTCGAGGGCATCGACCGGCTGGTGCACGGCGTCACCATCGGCACCAACGCCGTGCTGACGGGCACGGGTGCGGAAGTCTGGATGCTCGTCACCGAGGGCTTCCGCGACGTGCTGGAGATCGCGCGCACCAACCGCCCGGTGCTCTACGACATCCGGTCTCAGAAGACGCCGCCGCTGGTGCCGCGCACGCGGGCGCTCGAGATCGGGGGGCGGCTGCTGTATGACGGATCGGTGCGCGCACCCCTCGACCGCGAGGCGGTACGGGCCGCCGTCGAGCGCATCCCGGAAGGACGCGACGTCGCCCTGATCATTTGCTTCCTGCACAGCTACATCAATCCAGCGCACGAGCAGGAGGCTGCGGCGATCGTCTCGGCCGCGCGGCCTGACCTCTTCGTGAGCGCTTCGTCCGATGTCCTGCCACAGCTGAGGGAATACGAGCGCTTCAGCACGACCGCGCTCAACGCCTACGTCGGCCCGCTGATGGGGCGCTATCTCGGCGCGCTCCGCACTTCGCTCGCCAAGAAGGGCTTCGACCGCGACCTCTACATCATGACCTCGAGCGGCGGTGTGGCGACCGCCGAGCGGGCTGCGCGGCTGCCCATCTCGACCATCCTTTCCGGCCCCGCCGGCGGTGTAGCCGCTGCCGTGCATCTCGGGAGCCGGCTGGGATTTGAAAATATCATCACCTGCGACATGGGTGGCACCTCCACCGACGTGTGCCTGATCGAGAACCTCGCTCCGCCCATCACCAACGAGCAGCAGATCGCCGGCTACGCCAACCGCATGCCTCAGATCGCCATCAACGCTGTGGGAGCGGGCGGCGGCTCGATCGCCTGGCTCGATGCCGGCGACATCCTTATGGTCGGCCCGCAAAGCGCCGGCGCCGATCCGGGCCCGGCCTGCTACGGCCGCGGCGGGGAGGCGCCCACCGTGACGGATGCCAACCTCGCTCTGAACCGGCTGTCGGCCGACGCTCCGCTTGCCGGCCGGATCCGCCTCGACCCTGCCCGCGCGCTGGCCGCCCTCGAGACGCTCGGCCGCCGCATCGGGCTCGACCCCATTCGACTCGCCGACGGCATCGTGCGCATCGCGGTTGCGCGCATGGTCTCGGCCATCAAGCAGATCTCCATCGCCAACGGCCACGATCCGCGTGATTTCGTGCTGCTGGCCTTCGGCGGCGCCGGTCCCATGCATGCCACCGCGATCGCCGACGAGCTCGAGATCGAGCGCATTCTCGTTCCGGCCGGGCCCGGCAACTTCGCCGCGTTCGGCTCGCTCATCTCCAACCTGCGGCGCGACTGGGCGCAGACGCGCACGCTGCTGCTCGGCCCCGAGAGCTGGCCGCTGATCGAGGCACAGTTCCGCGAGATGGAGGCCGCGGCGCGCGCCAGCCTCCGCTCGGAAGGCGTGCCGGACGCCGCCATCGAGCTGCGCCGCTCGGCCGGCCTCCGCTATCTCGGACAGTCCTGGGAGCTCCACGTCGACCTGCCGCCCCGGATCGACACGATCGAGCGGTTGACCGCGGCGTTTGCCGAGGTGCACGACCGCCGCTTCGGGCACCGCAGCGGCGGATCGGTGGAGATCGTCAATTTCCGGCTCGCGGCGGTCGGACGCGTGGCCAAGCCCGAGCTGCGCCGCCTCGAAGCCCGGCCGCCACGCGGCGATGCGCGCATCGCCACGCGCGACATCTTCTGGGGGAATGCGTTCGTGCCGTCGCCGGTTCTCGGTCGCGAGCGCCTCTCGCTCGGCGAGGTGGTGGCGGGGCCTGCGGCGATCGAGGAGAGCGGCTCGCTGACGCTCGTTCCCCCAGGCTGGTCCGCGACCGTGCTCGCGCACGGCGAGCTCCTGCTGACGAAAGGCTGAGCCATGTCCGTGATGCCGGCCGCCGCACCGGGCGTAGACCCGATCACCCTCGAGGTCGTCACCGAGGGCCTGATCGCCATCGTGCGCGAGATGCGCGCCAACATCATCCGCGCCTCCTACTCGTCGGTGATCTACGAGATGGACGATTTCTCCTGCGCGCTTTTCGGTCCCGACGGACAGCTCGTCGCGCAGTGGTGGGACCATCCCGGCCACGTGCTTCCGCTGCCCTGGGGCGTGCGCTGCGCCTTCGAGGACTTCAAAGGCGACATCAATCCGGGCGACGTGCTGATGCTGAACGATCCCTATCGGGGCGGCACGCATCTCAACGACGTGACAGTGATCTTCCCGGTGTTCGACGAGCGCGGACGGATGATGATCTTTCCCGCCGTGCGGGCGCACTGGGTCGACGTCGGCGGCATGGTGCCGGGCAGCTACTCCGGCCTTTCGACCAACATCTACCAGGAGGGCGTGCGCATCCCGCCGATCAAGATCATCGAGGGCGGCACGCCGAACCGGGCGGCGATGACGCTGCTGATGGCCAACATGCGCGTGCCGGTGGAGCGCAAGGGCGACCTCGACGCCTCGATCGGCGCCTGCCGCATCGCCGAGGCGCGGATCCGCAAGCTCGTCACGAAATACGGTGCCGAGACGGTCGCCCGCTGTGTCGCCCTGCATCTCGACCGCACCGAGCGCCGGCTGCGCCAGCGCATCGCCGAGCTCCCGGACGGCGACTACTATTACGAGGACTATCTCGAGTTCTACAACGACGGCCGCCTCGACCCGGTGCTTGCGCGCCTGAAGCTCACCATCGCGGGCGATCAGGCCATCGCCGATTTCGCCGGCAGCAACCTGCAGGTGCCGGGCGTCGTCAACAACTCGCTGGCGGTGGCGGGGGCAGGCGTGTTCGTCGCCCTGAAGTCGACGCTCGATCCGGGTGGGGCCGTGAACGAGGGTGCCTTCCGGCCGATCACGCTGAAGGCGCCGGCGGGCACCATCTTCAACGTCGCCCACGATGCGCCCGCGGGCGCGCACGGCGAGGTGCGCAAGCGCGCCGTCTCCGTTACGCTCGGTGCCCTTGCCCAGATCATCCCGGACAAAATCTCCGGCGATCTCTGCGGAAGCTCGTTTCCAAACGCCATCGGCGGCTGGAACCCGCGGCGCGGCCGCCAGTACGTCTATTACGAGGCGCCGGCCGGCGGCAACGGCGGCCTCTCGGATGCCGACGGGGCCAGCACGTTCGTCAACGTCGACTTCGGCAACCTACCGACGATCCACAACGCCGAGTCGATCGAGAACGAGATGCCGCTGCTCGTCGAAAGCTGCGCGTTGCGGGCCGACAGCGGCGGACCGGGCCGTTTCCGCGGCGGTGCCGGCATGATCCGGCGCATCCGCCTGCTCGGAGAGGAGGCGCAGTACTCGGTGCTGAGCGACCGCGGCGTCATTCCGCCGTGGGGCGTCCACGGCGCGGGCAGCGGGCTGCCCTACCATCTTTCGATCGAGCGGGCCGGGCGCACGCACGAGTTCAGCACCCCGGGCAAGGTGACAGGCCACCCCATCCAGCGGGACGACGTGGTGGTCATGCGCTCGTCCGGCGGCGGCGGATATGGCGATCCCCTGCAGCGCGATCCTCATCGGGTGGCGGCGGACGTCGCGCATGGCACCGTGACCGTGGAGGCTGCACGGCGATGGTACGGCGTCGTGCTCGACCGGTCGGGACACGCCGACCTCGATGCGACGCACACGCTGCGCGCTGAGCTGGCCGCCGCGCGCTTCACGCTCATGGTCGTGGCCGACGATGGGCTCGATCCCTATGTGGGCGCGAAAGGCCGGCACAGGGTGCTCGAGCTGGCCCCGGCCGATGCACGGGCTCTGGGCGTCGCAACGGACGCGCTCGTCGAGCTGTTCGGGCGCCATCCTGCGCCCTTGCGGGCGTGGGTCCGCGTTGGACCGCCTGGCGCTGCGGCGGGCGTCGTGCGGCTCGACCCGTTCGGGCGCAGCGTGCTCGGCGTGTCGGACGGCCAGCGCGTGATGCTGCGTCCGGTCCCGACACCGACCGTGCCGGCCGGCATCGCCGGATCCGTCACCCCCTCGAGAGCGTGACGTGGCCTGCGCGAGTCGTCCGCGATGCTTTCGCGCGACTGCCGGAACGCGGGCTTGGCAGCCCCCGACTTCCGCGTGTTACGCTCGGCACACGTTCGGCATATCGGGAGCCCGGATATGAAGATCAAGCGCATCGAGCATATCGCCATAGCCTGCAAGAACATGCAGGTGCTGAAAGACGTGCTCGAGAAGAAGCTCGGCATTGCCATGGAGTACGAGGAGCACCTGCCCGAGCATGCGACGAGCCTCGCCATGTATCCGATCGGTGAGACCTATCTGGAGCTCCTGCAGTCGGATCGGCCCGAGACCGGCACCAGCCGCTGGATCGCAGAGCGCGGCGAAGGGCTCTTCCACATCTGCCTCGAGGTCGAGGACATCGATGCGGCAATGGGTGAGCTGAGGGGCAAAGGCGTGGCTTTCCAGACCGAGAAGCCCATGATCGGCCATGGCAATTGTCGCATCGTGTTCCTCGATCCGAAATCGACGGGCGGCCTCGTGATCGAGCTGGCCGAGATGCCGAAGCAGGGTCACGGCCATCCGCAGGCCGCCGAGTAGCCGCGACTGCCGCATCCCAGGAGCGACCATGCCGTCCGCCATCCAGTTGTCGCCGACAGACATCGTCGTCGACCGCAGCAACGCCGCCGTTGCCGTCGTCACGATCAATCGAGCGGCCCGGCGCAATGCGATGACGCTCGCCATGTGGCGCGAACTCGGCTGCCTATTCCAGCGGCTCGGCGGGGAGCCCGCGATCCGCGCCATCATCCTGACGGGCGCGGGGGGCGCGTTCTGCGCCGGGGCCGACATCTCCGAGTTCCCGGCGGTGCGCGCCACGGCCGCCGACGGCCACGTCTACGAGGCGGCTGCCGGCACCTGCCTGACGCTGATCCAGACCTGTCCAAAGGCCACGATCGCCGCCATCACGGGCCCCTGCTACGGCGGCGGCGTCGGCCTGGCGCTCTCCTGCGATTTTCGCGTTGCCGACGGCACCGCCTACTTTGCCATTCCGGCGGCCCGGCTCAGCAATGTGTACGGGATCGTCGAGACGCGCGCACTCTACAACGCCGTCGGGCTGGC
>DASRDL010000170.1:0-5997 GCA_035652635.1 Hyphomicrobiaceae bacterium
GCCTTGAGCGGGTAGGAGAAGAAGCTGCCGTTGTAGTAGATGCGCGAGAGCCGCGGGCGCTCGATGAAGTCGTCGGGGAGGATTTCCTTCCACAGGTCCACCACCTCCTTCGACTTGGAGAAGAAGCGGTGACCGCCGATGTCGAACAGGAAGCCCTTGTAGCTGGCGGTACGGCTGATGCCGCCGACGTAGGTCGGGTCGGCCTCGATCACCGTGGTGGAGACGCCGGCCTTGGTGAGCAGGTAGGCGGAGGTCAACCCGGCCGGCCCCGCACCGATGACAAAGACGTCCGAATGGGACGTGCCCGAATGAGACATGGGGCTCCTCGACTGACAACCCAGCGCCGCCACGCTTGCGCGACGGGTCGCCGGCTCCCTTCGAGAAGCCGCTCCCCACCGTGCCCAGCGCGGGGCGGACGATAGGGAGAAAGGCTGAAGAAACCCTTTGCGGTCCGGCCGAGGCTGCTCCCGGGCCACGGCCGGCATCGTTTACGCGCTCCTAAGGCGAGCCCAGCTATGCTGGCGGCCTATCCCTCGAGGCGGCGCGATGGCGGTGGAGGCAATCCAGGTTTCGGTGCCCGGGCGGCCGGCGCTGCTCAGGCTCGCGACCGCGCCATGGGCGTGGGCGCTGCTCGCCACTGCATTCCTGGTTGCGGTCACGCTGGCCGGGCCGGGGCCGTCGCTCGGCGACTGGCTCGGCGATACCGACGACGCAGTGCGGCTCCTCGGCGTGCGCGAGCTCATTGCCGGCGCACCCTGGCTCGACACCACGCTCCCGCGCATCGGTGCGCCCGTGCCTCTCCTGTCGCATTGGTCGCGGCTGGTCGACCTTCCTCTCGCCATGCTGGTCGGCGCCCTGACGCCGCTGCTCGGGCAGGACGGGGCGGAGCTTGCCACCCGCATCGTCTGGCCGTCGCTGCTGTTCTTCGCCCTCGCCCTGACGGTGGCGCGCGAGGCCGGACGGCGGGGCGGAACGGCAGCGGGAGCCTTCGCCGTCTTCCTTGCCGCCACCTCGGCCATGGCGCTGGCTCAATTCCGCCCCGGCCGCATCGACCATCACAACGCGATGATCCTGTGCACCGTCGCCGGCCTGCTGCTGCTCGCCCGCAGCACAAGGGACCGGCGCGCGGGCTGGGGTGCCGGAGCCCTGCTCGGCCTCGGCCTCGCCATCGGCTACGAGGCCATCGCGCTCGCGGTGCCGGCGCTGGCGCTGGCGGCGCTGCTTGCACTGCTGTGTGAGCCCGAGCCGCGGACCTCGGGCACACGCCATGCGGCTGCGGCCGCCACTGCGGTGCTGGCGGCGGCCTTCGCGGCCACCATCCCGCCATGGCGCTGGCTCGACGTGCGCTGCGACGCGCTCTCGCTCAACCTCGTGGCGCTGGCGTCCTGTGCCACGGCCGGACTGTGGATGGCGCACCTTCTCGGGAGCCGCCTCGCGCGAAGCGCCGTCGCCGGTGCCGGGCTGATGCTGGGTGCCGGCCTCTACGCGTGGCTGGAGCCTGCCTGCCTGGCCGGGCCGTTCGGACAAGTGGCACCCTCCCTCGTGCCGATCTGGCTCGAGGAGGTCACCGAGACGAAGAGCCTCCTGTGGCTCGGCGCCAGTCATCCCGCAACAGCGCTCTCGATTGCCGCCTTCATGGGCGCGGGGACGGCGGCGCAGCTCGCCCTGTGGCGGCGACAGCGCGATGCGGGCAACGGGCTCGCTGCCGCCTTCGTCACCCTGGCGACACTGCTCGGGTGCTGGCAGATCAAGCTTCTCCCCTATGCCTGCTGGCTGGCAGCCGTCCCCATCGCCGTCTGGGCGGCGGGACGGCCCGGGTCGGCGTCGATCTCGGCTCCCATCGTGCGCATCGCCGCGGTGGTGATGCTCAGCCACGCGACGCTCGATGTCGCGTTCGGCGCTGCGGTCGCCCCGCTGCAGCGACCGGGCGCGGCGGAGCCGACCGAGGTGCAGGCCTCCGACCCGCGCCGGCCCTGCTTTCTGTCCCACAACGTGCGCCGTCTCGCCGGTCTGCCGCCGGGCCTCGTCGCCGCCGACATCGACCTCGGGCCCTACATTGCCGTGCTGACGCCGCACCGCGTGGTGGCCGCACCCTATCATCGCCTGGCGGCCGGCATCCTCGCCAACCAGGCCATCATGACGGCCGAGCCCGCAGAGGCCCGCCGCCGCCTCGCAGCGCTCGGCGTCGACTATGTGGCGCTGTGCACCGACCGCTGGCTGCCCCGTGCCGAGCGGTCTGCCGGCGTGGCGGGCCGGTCACTCCGCACGCGGCTTCTCGACGGCGGCGCCGTCGAGTTCCTGCGTGAAGCGACGCCGCCGGCTTCCTGGCCCATCCGCGTCTGGCGCGTGCTGCCGGACAGCTGACCGGGCCAGGCGACGCCGGCTCCGCCGCATCTTGCGGCACCCTCAGAACCCGCGAAAATCCCGCTCCCGGGCCCGGCGGCACTGGCCGCTCTGTGCTTTACCGCAGGCACGCGGTAGGTTGTCGTGCCGGCTGCGGCGGTGTCGGGAGACTGCAAATCATGGATAGCAGGGTCGTGCTGCCGCCGGGGACGGTGCTCGACGAGAGCTACCGCATCGAGCGCGTGATCGGCTCCGGGGGCTTCGGCATCACCTACCGGGCCGACGACGTGAAGCTCGGGACCAGGGTCGCCATCAAGGAATATTGTCCGGAGGCGTTCGGCCTGCGCGACCAGAGCCTGAGCGTCCGGCCGAAGTCGGAACGGCATCAGAAGGTATTCGAGTGGGGCCGAGAGAGCTTCCTCAAGGAGGCCCGCACGCTCGCGCATTTCCGTCACCGCAGCGTGGTGGAGGTCACCCGCGTCTTCGAGGCAAACGCCACGGCCTACATGGTGATGGTCTTCGAGGCGGGCCAGAGCATGGAGCAGTGGCTCGAGGGCCTCGGCCGAGCTCCGACGCAGGAGGAGCTCGACCAGATCGTCTGGCCGCTGCTCGACGCGCTCGAAATGATGCACGCGCAGAATTTCCTTCATCGCGACATTGCGCCCGACAACATCATCGTCCGGCCGGACGGATCGCCGGTGCTGCTGGACTTCGGCGCGTCGCGACGCGCGGTGGCGGAAGTGAGCCATGCGCTCACCGGCATCATCAAGCACGGGTACTCGCCGCACGAGCAGTACACGTCCGACGGACGCCTTCAGGGCCCGTGGTCGGATCTCTATGCGCTCGGCGCCACGCTCTATCGCGCCGTCACCGGCAAGCCGCCCGAAGAGGCCACGTTGCGCTCGGGCGACGATCGGCTGCTGCCGGCCGCGAAGGCGGCCGCCGGAGCGTACTCACCGAGCTTCCTTCGCGCGATCGACGCCTGCCTGCGCGTGAGGCGACGGGAGCGCCCGCAGTCGGTCGCCGAGTTGCGGTCGCTGCTGCTTGCGCCGCTCGACGCCGCCGCGCAGACAGGGGAGGGCAGAAGCGGCGACGCGCGGCGGCCCGGGCCGGCTTCGCCCGACGTCAAACCGCGCCATCGCAGGCGTTGGGCCGCCGCCGCGGTGGTGCTTGCCCTCGCCGGAGGCGCCTACGGGGGGTTCGAGTACACCCGCTGGGAGGCACGCGAGCAGGGCCGGTCGGCAACCGACACGCTGCGCAATTCCAGCGGAGGCTCCCAGCGCCAGGCCCTCGTGCTCCAGAAGAACGCGCCCGGTGATGCTGCCGCGCGGGTGCGCGAATCCGATCTGCCGCGCAAGGCCGAGGAAGAGCGTTCGGCGGCAGGGCGGCGTGCAGCCGAGGAGGCGGCGAGGCAGGAGCAGGATAGGCGGCGTGCGGCAGATGCGGAGGCCGCTGCCCGCCTCATCGAAGAACGACGCCGCGAGGAGGCACGGCAGCGCCGGGACGCCGAGCGCGCGGCCGAGGAGGCGCAGGCGGCAGAGGAAGCCCGGCAAGCGGAAGCGCGGCGACAGGCGGAAGCCGACGACGCAGCGAAAAGGTCGGCGGAGGCGGCCAGGCTGACCCTGGTCCGCTCGATCCAGACGGAGCTTGCGCGTGTGGGCTGCGACCCGGGGCCGGCGGATGGCGAATGGGGACCGAGAGCCAGGGAGGCCCTCGTGAAATTCGGGCGCCATGCCAACGTCGCGCTGCAGACCGACGTGCCGACCGATGCAATCCTTCAACAGATCGTCGCGCGAACGGGTCGCGTCTGTCCTCTGCAGTGCGGGCCGGAGCAGGTGGCGAGCGGCGACCGGTGCGTGCAGCGCTCGGCCCGCAGGCCCGCAACCTCCGGCGGCCCGGCTCCGTCGGAAGCGCGCAGGGCGCAGCCCGCAAGGGAGGCGGCGCCCGCCAAGCGCTGCCGCTACGTGCACAGATACCCCGCCAGTCGGGTCTACACCTGCGATTGAGGCGCTGTCTCTGCGGGACCTGGAAGCGTTCCGGACAATTGCGGCTGGACCGGCCGGATGGCATGCTGCGCTCTCATGCGGGCGCAACCCGCATGCCAGACGATAAAGACGACAGGGGAGGAACGGTTTTCATGCATCCGCGTGTGAGGGTCACTTCGTTCATTGCCATGCTCGCAGGCGCCGTCGCGATCGCGCCGGCGGTGACGGCGCAAGAGGCCAGGCTGCCGCCCACACTGACGTTCACGGCCTACGATACGGGCACGTCGGGCTTCAACATCGCCGTCGCCGTCGGCAAGGCGTTCAAGGACAAGCACAACACGGATGTTCGCGTCCTGCCGGCCGGCAACGACGTGGCACGCCTGACGCCCATCCGGGCCGGCAAGGCCCAGGTCGCGGCGATGGGGGTCGGAGTGTACTTCGCGCAAGAGGGCGTGCTGGAGTTCGCGACCCGCGATTGGGGCCCGCAGGCTTTGCGGCTTCTGCTCAGCTCGGTCGATTGCAATGGCGCCAACCTCGGCATCGCCAAGGACACCGGGGTGACCGACATCAAGGGCCTCAAAGGTAAGCGCGTAGGCTTCGTGGTGGGTGCGCCGTCGCTCAATCAGAACGCGCTGGCGACGCTCGCCTTCGGCGGGCTGACCAGGAACGACGTGACTATCGTCGAGTTCGCGAGCTTCGGCGCCATGTGGAAAGGCATGATCAACAACGACGTCGATGCCGCCTTCGCCTCGACCATCACCGCGCAAACCAAAGAAGTCGAGACCTCCCCGCGCGGGCTCGTCTGGCCGACCTGGCCGCACAGCGACAAGGCGGGTTGGGAGCGCGTCGCCAAGATCGCGCCCTTCATCAAACCGCATATCGCCACCTGCGGCTCGGCCGGGCTGTCGCCGCAGACGCCGAAGGAGATGGGCGGCTTCCCCTATCCGATCTTCATCGCCTACGCCGCGCAGCCGGCCGACGTCGTCTACGCGGTCACGAAGGCGATGATCGCCGACTATGACGCCTACAAGGACGGGGCACCCGGCGCCTCCGGCCTCGCGGTCGCCAAGCAGACCAAGAAGTGGGTGGTGCCGTTCCATGCGGGCGCCGTCAAAGCTCTCGAGGAGACCGGTGCCTGGACGGCCGACGACGCGGCCCACAACAGCGGGCTCATCAGGCGCCAGGGCGTGCTGGCGGATGCCTGGTCGGCCTACCTGAAGACCAATCCGCCGGACGACAAGGAGGCGTTCCGCAAGGGCTGGATGGAAGCACGCAAGTCGGCCCTGGTGGCCGCCGGCCTGGAGCCGGTGTTCTGATGCGCTTTCGGTGAGGCCGGGAGGAGTGTGCGGCGCGCGGCGGCCCGATCCTACTCGGCGGCGATCTTACCGGGGCGGGCAGTTCCGGCGATGGCGGCGATCGTGTCGCCGAGCGCCGCCCCCTCGGGGTCCTTGCTCGCCGCCAGGCGGGCCTGCAGCACGGCGTCGGCGAAATGCGCGCGCGGGAGCGCGCCCGAGAGCATCGGCTCGATCACGCCCTGCACGATCCGCGTCCAGTTGGCGAGGCCGCGCTTGTAGGTGTCGGCATAGCCCCGCACCAGCGCCGCCGTCGCCACCACCTCGCGCGCCGCCGCCGGGTTGACGGCGAGCGTGCGCTCGACGAGGGCGAGCCA
>DASRDL010000171.1:0-2361 GCA_035652635.1 Hyphomicrobiaceae bacterium
GCGGCGCCATCGACTGCGACATCCACCCGCGCCTGCCGACCCCACGCGAGCTTTCCCGGTACATGGACGACCACTGGCGCGACACCGTCGAGCTGCGCGGCATCGAGACCTGGGACTCGATCTCCTATCCGCCCAACGCGCCGCTCACCTGCCGCCCGGACTGGCGCAAGGACAGGGCCGACGCGGACCCTGCCAAGGTTGCCCAGGCGACGCTCGACAAGTTCGGTTTCGCCCACGCCGTCTGCAACTCGCTGTTCCCGGTGCAGTGCTTCCGCGACGAGAACCTGGCCGCCGCCTTCGCGCGCGCCCTCAACGACTGGCTGGCGGCCGAATGGCTGGCCAAGGATGCGCGCCTGAGGGGCTCCGCCGTGCTGCCCATCCAGTCCGTGCCGCTGGCGGTCGAGGAGATCGAGCGGCGTGCCGACGACCCACGCTTCGTGCAGGTTCTGATGCTGGCCATGGGCGAGCATCCGCTCGGCAAGTCCATGTACTGGCCCATCTATGCCGCCGCCGAGCGCCACGGCTTCAGCGTGGGGATTCACGCCGGGTCCAGCTACCACCACGCGCTCACGGGATCGGGCTGGCCGACGTACTATCTGGAGGACTATGCGGCCCAGGCGCTCGGCTTTCATACCCAGCTCGGCAGCCTCGTATCCGAAGGTGTGTTCGTCAAATATCCAAAACTCAAGGTTGTGCTGATCGAATCGGGCATAACTTGGCTGCCCCCCTACCTGTGGCGGCTCTCCAAGTTCTGGCGTGGGGTGCGCAACGAGGTGCCGTGGATCGACCGTCCGCCGGAGCAGATCGTGCGTGAGCATGTGCGACTGACGCTGCAGCCCTTTGACGCCCCGCCCTCGGCGGCGCACATTGGGCGCATCCTGGATCAGCTCCAGTCCGACGATATGCTCCTGTTCTCGACCGACTTCCCGCACTGGCAGTTCGACGGCGCCGACATGCTGCCCGCCGGGCTCTCGCCGCAGCTGCGCGCCAGGATTCTCATCGACAATCCGCTTGCCACCTATCCCCGCCTCGGGAGACGCCCATGACGCTCGATGCACCGCTTGCTCCTGACCTCGAAGCCGACGCCGAGCGTCGCGCGCCTGCACCCTCGCGCCTGGCCATCATCGACGGCGACGTGCACCCGGCGGTGCGCAAGCTCGACGACATCAAGGCCTTCCTGCCGCGGCGCTGGCGCGAGCACCTCGAGGTCTACGGCTCCCGGCGCAAGCTCGGCATGAGCTACGAGCCCTACCCGAAGTCGGCGCCGCGCGCCTGCCGGCGCGACGCCTGGCCGGAGGAGGGCGGCGTGCCCGGCTCCAGCCTCGACCTCATCCGCTCGCAGTACCTCGACGCCTACGGCATCGAGTACGGCATCCTTGGGCCGCTCGGCATGTCGGGCCATAGCGAGCTCAACTCGGAGTTCTCGGCCGCGCTCGCCTCGGCCGTCAACGACTGGCAGCGGGAGTACTTCACCCGGCCCGAGCCGCGCCTCAGGTCCGCCATTGTCGTGCCGACGGAGCACGCGGAGGCCGCGGTAGCCGAGATCGAGCGCTTGGCCGACGACCCCGCCTACGCGCAAGTGTTCATGCTCACGCGCACCGTCGAGCCGCTGGGCAACCGGCGCTACTGGCCGATCTATGCCGCCGCCGAGCGCCATGGGCTCCCCGTCGGCCTGCACGTTTTCGGCTCCGGCGGCCACGCCTATACCGGCACGGGCTGGCCGTCCTACTATGTCGAGGAGGGCGCCGGCCACTCGACCTCGTGCCAGACGGTGGTGACGAGCCTCGTCATCGAGGGCGTGTTCGAGCGCTTCCCCAAGCTCAAGGTGGTGATGATCGAAGGTGGCTTCGGCTGGCTGCCGGCGCTTTCCTGGCGCCTCGACAAGCTCTACGAGCGCCTGCGCTCGGAGGTTCCGCACCTGAAGCGGCGGCCGTCGGAGTACATCCGCGAGCACATCTGGCTCACCACCCAGCCCATGGAGGAGCCGGACGACCGCACGCACCTCGCCGGCACCATGGAATGGATCGGCTGGGACCGGCTGCTGTTCGCCTCCGACTACCCGCACTGGGACTTCGACGATCCCTTCCGCGCCTTCCCGGCCAACCTGCCGCGCGAGCGCACCCGCCAGATCCTCGCCGGCAACGGCCAGGCGGTCTATCGGCTGGGTTAGGATGCCGGTGGCGGCACGAAGAGGCGCCAGCAGCGGGACATCGAGGCGGTCCATGGTCGCTGGCAGGACTTCAAGCGCCGCAAGAAAGGCAGGACCTGACCATGGCACTGACACGGCCATTCAAGGAAACCGTCATGGCCCGCGTCAGGGAGAGCGCCGCCTTTCGCGACGCACTCCTCAAGGAGGGCATC
>DASRDL010000172.1:0-6410 GCA_035652635.1 Hyphomicrobiaceae bacterium
GGTGGGCGGCGCCGCCTCCCAGCTGTAGGGCCTCGGCATGGCCCAGGCGGTGCCCGAGGAGGTTGCGGCGGCGAGTGCTGCGGCCGAGCCGGTCAGGAAGGTGCGGCGTTGCAAGGGCGCCCCCAATCGTTGGCCGTGGCCCGCGCATTGCCGGCCCCGAATCGACGCAATCTAGGGCAGTGCCGAGGGTGGCACTGTGGCTCTGCAACCACGTGAACAGGAAAGTCTCCCCCGGCGCATGGCACTCCCAGCGCCCGGCCGGTTCGTGACGCTCGGCTCGCGTGCGCTATAAATCACCATGCAAGGATCGGGGCGGCACGATTGTGCGCTCCGCCAATGTCTGGAGGAACCCCATGAGCTCGGCGGCGGCACCCTACCGCGTCCAGGCCTACAACCTGTCGCACGCCTCGGAGAACAAGATCCACGACGATGCCGTGGCGCAGAAGCTCGGCTTCGCCGGCGGCCTGGTGCCGGGAGTGGAAGTGTACGCCTATGCCTGCCACCCGGTGGTCGCGCGGTGGGGACGCGCGTGGCTCGAGCGCGGGCGCATGGAGTGCCGCTTTCTGAAGCCGGTCTACGACGGCCGCATCGCCGAGGTGACGGCAAAGGAGACGGAGGGCGGGCTCGATCTCGAGGTGGCGAGCGAGGGTACGCTGTGCGCCACCGGCCGCGCGTCGATGGGGGAGCCTGCTGCACCGCCGCCGGTCGGCGAATTCGAGCTGCGCACGCCGCCGGCGAACCGTCCGCCCGCGGATGAGGCGAGCCTGGCGGCGGGCACGTGGCTCGGCATCGTGCCGCAGCGCCTCACGGCCGGCCGGCTCGCCGACTACCTGCGCGACGTGCGCGAGGCCGATCCGCTCTATGCCGACGAGGGCCTGGCGCATCCCGGGCTGCTCTTGCGCCTGTGCAATCTGGCGCTGCGCGAGAACGTGGTGCTGCCGCCGTGGATCCACACGGGCAGCAAGGTCGCCAACTTCTCGGCGGCGCGCGTGGGCGAGGAGCTCTCCGCGCGCGCCCGCGTGGCGGCCAACTACGAACGCAAGGGCCACCGCCTCGTCGACCTCGACGTGCTGGTCATCGCCAATGGCTCGCGCGTGGTCAGCCGCGTGCTGCACACCGCCGTCTACCGCCTGCGCCAGCTGGCGTGAGGCTACGGGCCGGCGGTGACCCGGGCAGCAAGCCGGCCATTGGCCTCGAGATAGCGCCGGCCGACGTCCGTCACCGTCACCGTCACGCCGCCGGCGCCGCCCCGGCTGACCAGCAGGCCGCGGTCGACGGCCTCCTCCCACACGGCGAGGCGCGGGCAGGACGTGCGCCAGGCATCCATCACCTCGGCATACGGGCGCGGGGCCTTTGCCACCCATTCGACCAGGTCGAGGATCAGCGCATCCATCGTCGGCTGCCCGTTTCGGCTTGCGTCGCGGCAGGATGCCAGCCGTTGCCGCGTCCGTCCAATGCATTTATTCTCTGCCTTTCGATGCGTGAGGAGCATAAGCGGCGATGGACCTGCAGCGGTTGCGCACCTTCGTCGCCGTCGCCGATGCCGGAGGCGTCGCCAAGGCGGCCGCGCGCCTCAACCTGAGCCAGCCGGCAGCCTCCCGGCAGGTTCAGATGCTGGAGGCCGAGCTCGGCGTGCCGCTCTTCGACCGCATCGGCCGCAGCGTCAGGCTGACGACTGCGGGTGAGGACCTGCTGCAGCGCAGCCGCCGGCTGCTGGCCGAGGCGGAGGAGTTGCGCGAGCGGGCCCGCGCGCTGAGGGCCGGCAACGCCGGGACGGTTGCGGTCGGCGCCACGCCGCCGATGATCGAGCTGGTGTTGGCGGGCTTCCTCGCCGGGTTCAGGCGGCGACACCCGGAGGTGGACGTGCGGGTGGTGGAGGACGGCGGTGCCGGCCTCGTTGCGCGGCTGGAGCGGGGCGAGGTGCAGGTGGCCTACGTGCCGGCCGGCGACGAGCGTTTCGCCGGACGGCTGCTCTACCCCGTGCACGTGGTCGCTGCCGTTCCGGATGGGCACGGCCTGCACCGGCGCCGCACGATCGAGGTGGGCGAGCTGGCCGGCGAGCCGCTGCTCCTGCTCCGCCGCGGCTTCGGCTCACGCGAGTGGTTCGATCTCGCCTGCCGTGCTGCCGACGTGCGCCCGACCGTCCTGCTCGAGAGCGGCGCGCACAACGCCGTCATCGGGCTCGCTGCGGCCGGGTACGGGGTCGGCATCCTGCCGTCGGCCGTACGGCTGCCGGACGGCGTGCGCGCCATCCCGCTGACCAGCCGGCAGGCGCCGATCGGCCGATGGACGATGCTGGCGTGGGACCCGCGCCGGTTCCTTGCGCCCTATGTCGAGGCGTTCGTCGACGAGTTGGTGCGGCACGCGCGCCGCACCTATCCCGGCGCAGCCCTGCTGCGAGGGGTGCCACCGCTCGATCGTCCGAAGCTGCCGCGGGCGAGCTGAGCCCGGTGCGAAGGGAGCAGCCGGCCCGGCGGGTCAGGAACCGACGGCGTCGCTCACGCACTTCTTCAGATGACTGGCCTTGGCGGCGCCGGCGAGCTTCTTGTCGGCGGCCGACTTGTCACACGCCGCCTTGGCGTCCTTCTCGCACTTGGTCATGAAGGACTTGAGGGCCGCTCCGGCAAGCTTCTTCTCGCCGGCCTGGGCCTTGCACGTGGGCTGCTGGGCGTACGCGGCCGTAGCGAGCAGACCGACACAACCGGCAACTGCGATCAGGTATCTCATCGTCTCTCTCCCGAGTCGTCGTGCCGGCTGTTCTTCCACGGCCGACATTAAGGGCACATGAACGTATCCGGTGGGTCTCAGGCCGGCATGGCGGTTTCCACCAGGCGACCCCAGTAGGAGATGCCGGCCGGAATGGCCTCGTCGTTGAAGTCGTATTTCGGGTGGTGGACGCCGGCCGTGTCGCCGTTGCCGATCAGGATGAAGGCGCCGGGGCGCGCCTCCAGCATGAAGGAGAAGTCCTCGCCGCCCATCTGCGGTGCCACATCGGTGTCGACCTTGTCGTTGCCGGCGACCTGCCGGGCCACGGCCGCGGCAAAATCGGTCTGGCGGGCGTGATTGAACGTCACGGGATACTTGCGCTCGTAGGTGACCCTGGCGGTGGCGCCATGGACCCGCGCGGTCGTCTCGGCCACCTCCACCACGCGGCGCTCGATGAGGTCGCGCACGTGGGGCGTGAGCGAACGCGCGGTCCCCGTCAGCCGCGCCTTCTCCGGGATCACGTTGCCCGCCTCGCCGGAGTGGAACATGCAAATGGAGACGACGCCCGACTCGAGCGGATCGACGTTGCGCGACACGATCGTGTGCAGGGCGGTGACGATGTGCGAGCCGACCAGCACCGGATCGACGCACAGGTGCGGCTTGGCCGCGTGGCCGCCCTTGCCGCTGATCTCGATGTGGACGGCGTCGCTGGCGGCGAGCAGCGGGCCGCGACGCAGGGCGAACTGGCCGACCGGGATGCCCGGCATGTTGTGCATGCCGTAGACCTCCTGGATGCCCCATCGCTCCATCAGGCCGTCGTCCACCATGGCCTTGCCGCCGGCGCCGCCCTCCTCGGCCGGCTGGAAGATGACGACGGCAGTGCCGTCGAAGTTGCGCGTGGCGCACAGGTACTTGGCGGCGCCGAGCAGCATGGCGGTGTGGCCGTCGTGGCCGCACGCGTGCATGCGCCCCTGCGTCTTGGAGGCGTAGGGCAGCCCGGTCGTCTCGGTCATGGGCAGGGCGTCCATGTCGGCGCGCAGGCCGATCACCTTGCCCGAGGCGGCCTTGCGCCCCTTGATGACGCCGACCACTCCGGTCTTGCCGATGCCGGGCACCACCTCGTCGCAGCCGAAGGCCTTGAGCTTCTCGGCGACGAGGCCGGCGGTGCGGTGCACCTCGTAGAGGATCTCCGGGTCCTCGTGCATGTCGCGGCGCCACGCCGTGACCTCGCTCTGCAGCTCCGTCGCGCTGTTGATGATGGGCATGGCAGACCTCGATTGGCTGGCGTGCGCGCCGTGTCAGGCGCTCCAATGGGGACCGAAGCAAATTGCTCCGTGAGGGTCAATGCGGACCGCGAGCGGAGCTGCCCGGCGGCGCGCTCATGCATCGTGCACGATGGCCCAGCGTGCGCTCTTGCCTTGAGAGCGGCGACCGTCTCCGGAGGCGGCACGGCGGCGGAAGGTTCGCCCCGCGGAGGGCTCACGCGTTCCCGGTTGTCGCGGACGCCCTGAGGGCCTCCGGACGAGCCACGCCGTAGTGCTCACGCGCGCCCGCCTCGGTCACGTAGCCGTCGGCGAGGTCGCGGGCGATGGCGGCGGGGTCGCGCTCGGCCGGCGGGCCGAAGCCTCCCGAGCCCGGCGTGATCATGTCGACCACGGAGCCGGCCGGTGCCAGGAAGGCGCCCTTGCTCGGCAGGCTGCGGCTGACCCCGTCCGGCGTCGTCAGGGTGACCACCGCGGCGGCGCCGGCCTTGCCGCCGCGCAGGCCGAACGGCGGCGAGGTCATCCGCTCCATGCACAGCGAGCCCGTCGCATCGGCGCCGGCGAGCAGCCGCCAGGTCCTGACGGCGCCGCAGCCGCCGCGATAGCGGCCGGCCCCACCCGAATCCGGGTTGATGGCATAGCGCTCCACGCGCAGCGGGAAGGCCATCTCCAGCACCTCGACGGGCGTGTTCATGGTGTTGGAGATGGTGGAGGCGACGACGTTGATGCCGTCCTTGTTGGGGCGGGCGCCGAAGCCGCCCTTCACCGTCTCGTAGGAGACGTAGCGCCGTCCGGAGCGCGGGTCGACACCGCCGAAGGTGACGACGGCCGACGTGCCCTGGCTGCAGGCCATCACCTGTCCCGGCCACACCTCGGCCAGCGCGCCCATCACCATGTCGGCGACGCGATGCGAGATTTCGTGGTTGGCGTAGACCACGGGGGCGGGGAACTCGGCGTTCACCACCGTGCCCTTCGGCGCCTTGACCTCGATGGCGCGCCAGCAGCCCGAGTTGGGCGGGATGAGGTTGTTGGGATCGACCACGAACTTCAGGCCGCAAAAGATGCCCGAGGCCGTCACCGACAGCGGCGCGTTGATCGGCCCCTTCACCTGCGGGTCGCTGCCGGTGAAGTCCACCACCAGCCGGTCGCCGGTCTTCCTCACCTTCATCCTGATCCAGAACGGCGCGTCCCGGCCCTGCGCGTCGTCGGCGATGCCGTCGCCGTCGCAGAAGTCCTCGAAGAATCCTTCGCCGTCGGGCAGGTCGGCGAGGCTCGCCCGCATCAGCCGCTCGGAATAGTCCATCACCTCCGACATGGCATCGATGATGCCCTGCGCACCGTAGCGCCGCGCCAGGTCCTCGAGGCGCTCGGTGGCGCGCAGCGTCGCCGCCAGCTGGGCGCCGAGGTCGCCCTTGCGCTCGTCGGGGGTGCGCACGTTGGCCAGGATCACCTTCTCGAGGTCGGCGTTGGGGACGCCGCGGCTGACGAGGCGCAGCGGCGGCAGGCGCAGGCCCTCGCCGTAGATCTCCGTCACCGCGCCGTAGCTCCCCGGCGTGGCCGAGCCCACGTCCGGCCAGTGGGCGCGCAGGCAGGCATAGCCGAGCAGCCGGCCCTCGTAGAACGCCGGCCGCACCACGTTGACGTCGGGCAGGTGGCTGCCGCCGAAGTAGGGATCGTTGTGGATGAAGACGTCGCCGTCGTGCACGTCGCTGCCGAAGGCGGCCACCACGGCGCGCACGGCATCCGGCATGGAGCCCAGGTGGATCGGCAGGTCGGGTCCCTGCGCCACCATCTCGCCCTTCGCATCGAACACGCCGCACGAGTAGTCGCCGGCCGATTTCAGAATCGGCGAGTAGGCGGTCTTGGCCAGCACCACCCGCATCTCCTCGGCGATCTTGTAGAAGCTGTTCTTGACGATCTCGAAGCTGGCCGGGTCGGCCTTGAGCAGCGTGTCCTTCATTCCAGCCGTTCCTTCACGACTTGCGCCGCACGCGTGAGAGCCACGAAGCCGTCGCCGTCCATGGCGGCCTGCCAACCGGGCGGGACGAGGATGGTCGATTCGAGCGACTCGATCACGGCTGGCCCCTGCACCGTGAGCCCCGCGGCCATGCGCGCGCGGTCATAGACGGTGGCACCCGCCTCGCCACAGTCGCGGAACCACACGGACCGGCGGCCCTTGATCGCCTCGCCGCCGGCCGTGGGGCGGTCGCGGATCGACAGCGTCGGGATGGCGCCGATGGCGGTGAGGCGGACGCTGACGATCTGCACCGGCTCGGCGCGGTTGTCGTGGCCGTAGGTGATGCGGTGGCGGTCGTGGAAGGTCTCGGCGATCTCCTGCAGCGCCGCGGCATCGAGCGTGCGCTGCGGCACGGGCACGGTGAGCTCGTAGGACTGGCGCTCGTAGCGCGCATCGACGGAGCGCACGAAGCGTCGCCGTTCCGG
>DASRDL010000173.1:0-5144 GCA_035652635.1 Hyphomicrobiaceae bacterium
TGCTGGAGGGTCACGTACCGCAATTCTACCGGCTGCGGCGCGACTTCATCGACCTCGGCGGCGACTACACGCTCTATGACCACCACAACAAGGCCATCGGCCGGCTCGACGGCAGGGTCTTCTCGATCGGCGGCTACTGGATGGGCCGGGTGAAGGCCGAGCACGCCGACCCGCGGCTGATGATGGTGCTCAAGCTGTTCTGCGGCATGCTGATCTTCAACGCCGATGCCCGCCGCCACATGCGCCGGCTGGCGCACGATGTGGTCGCCGGCAAGTACACGCCGCGGCTCGAGAAACAGGAAGCCGACCTCTACATGAACCCGCGCCGGGTGCGGTAAGCCGGACCTCGAGCGGGCATCTTCGCCCCTACCCCACGTCGTCCAGCCTGTTGGCAAGGCCGCACAAGCGACTTGACACGGTCGCTTGCCGCTTTGCCTATAATTCAGGCAAGCAGCCGGGATTTCCGGCTGTTGAACAAACATTGGGCGCGCGCAAAACCGGGGGAGGGGGCATGCCGGATATCCAAAAGGCCGTGGCCGGGCTGCAGAGCGGGGCGGACGTGCTGTTCCTGCTCGTCGGCGCGGTGCTCGTGTTCGCCATGCACGGCGGCTTCGCCTTTCTCGAAGCCGGCACGGTGCGCCACAAGAACCAGGTCAATGCGCTCTGCAAGATCCTGGTCGACTTCTCCATCTCCACCATCGCCTATTTCTTCATCGGCTTCGGGGTGGCCTACGGGATCGCCTTCTTCGCCAACGCCGAGACGCTGAGCGGCGGCACGACGGGCTTCGACCCCCAGGGGCTGACCCTCGTCAAGTTCTTCTTCCTCGCCACGTTCGCCGCGGCGGTCCCCGCCATCGTCTCGGGCGGCATCGCCGAGCGCGCCAATTTCAGCGCCCAGTGTCTGGCGACCGCCCTGATCGTCGGCCTGTTCTATCCGCTGTTCGAGGGCATCGCCTGGAACAAGAACTACGGGCTGCAGGAGAGCTTCTTCAAAGGCCTGCTCGGCGAGGAGTTCCATGACTTCGCCGGCTCCATCGTCGTGCACGCGGTGGGTGGCTGGATCGGCTTCTCGGCCGTGCGCCAGCTGGGGCCCAGACTCGGGCGCTACGACAAGGGCCGGGCGGTGGGCATCCCGCCGTCGTCGATCCCGTGGCTCGCCATGGGCTCGTGGCTGCTGTGCGTCGGCTGGTTCGGCTTCAACGTCATGAGCGCCCAGTCGCTCAAGACGGTGAGCGGGCTGGTGGCGCTGAACTCGCTGATGGCCATGTGCGGCGGCATCGTTGCAGCCCTCGTCGCCGGGCGCGGCGACCCAGGCTTCATCCACAACGGCGCGCTCGCCGGTCTCGTGGCGGTGTGTGCGGGCTCCGATGTCATGCACCCGATCGGCGCGCTCGTGGTCGGCGCCGTCGCCGGCACACTCTTCGTCTACGCCTTCCAGAAGGCCAGCGACCCGCGCTGGAATTTCGACGACGTGCTGGGCGTGTGGCCGCTGCACGGCCTGTGCGGGCTGTGGGGCGGGATCGCCTGCGGCATCTTCGGTCTCAAGGCGCTGGGCGGGATGGGCGGCGTCGCCTTCGCCTCCCAGCTGATCGGCAGCCTGATGGGAGCCGTCTTCGGCGCGGTGGCCGGGCTCATCGTCTACTGGGTGGCCGACATGGCGCTGGGCCTGCGGCTCGCGGCCGACGACGAGCACCGCGGCGCCGACCTCGCCATCCACAAGATCGGTGCCAATCCTGAAGAGGACGTGCGCATGGGACGCGTGTGATAAAGCTTGCCTCGCCCGGCGCCGCGATGGCAGGCAGTCAGCGAGAACGAGCGAGGGAACTTTCGTCCCATGACAGAGCTGCAAGGCCTCGAGGCCCTGACCAAGGGGGCGGTGCTGTCGTCCTTCACGCGGACGGCGCGGCTGCTGGAGGGCATCCCGCCCGGCCACAAGAAGCCGATCGAGATGACCTCCGGCGATCCCAAGGAGGCGATGCCGCCCTTTGTCACCGACCGGCTGGTGGAAGCCAAGGCGCTGCTCGGCACCTATCCGCGCATCCGCGGCTCCGACGACCTGCGCAAGGCGATCGCCGGCTGGATCGGCCGACGCTACGGCCTCGGGCAGATGATCGACTTCGAGCACGAGGTGCTGCCCGTCAACGGCTCGCGCGAGGGCCTGTTCTTCGCCACCCTGCCGGCGGTCGGGCGCAAGCGCTATCCCGGCCGGCCCGTCATCCTGCTGCCCAATCCGTTCTATCAGGCCTACCTGGGCGGCACGTATGCGACGGGCTGCGAGCCCTACTACCTCAACGCCACGCCCGAGACCGGGCACCTGCCCGATCTCGATCAGCTGGCGCGCGAGGAGGACATTCTCGCGCGCACGGCCGCGCTCTTCATCTGCTCACCGGCCAACCCGCAGGGCTCCGTGGCGAGCGCCGCCTACATCGCCAAGGCGCTGGCGCTCGCCCGTGCCTACGACTTCATGCTGTTCGTGGACGAATGTTATTCCGAGATTTACGTGGGCGACCCGCCGACGGGCGGGCTCGAGGTTGCCGCTGCCACCCCCGAGCGCTTCAAGAACCTGATCGTCTTCAACTCGCTGTCCAAGCGCTCCAACCTGCCCGGCATGCGCTCGGGCTTCGCCGCCGGCGACGGCGCGTTCCTCGATGCGCTGGCGGAGATCCGCAACCTGACCGCACCGCAAATGCCGGGGCCCATTCAGCACGCCTCGGCCGCGGTCTGGTCGGAGGAGCAGCACGTCGCCGTCATCCGCCAGGCCTATCGCGCCAAATTCGAGGTGTGCGACCAGCTGCTCAAGGGCCGTTTCGGCTATCGCCGGCCGGCCGGGGGCTTCTTTCTGTGGCTCGACATGGCCGAGCTCGGCGGCGGCGAGGCGGCAGCGTTAGCGATATGGAAACGCTGCGGTGTCAAAACGATACCGGGCGTTTACCTGGCCCACGAGGACCGGCACGGGGTCAACCCGGGCCGCGACTTCATTCGCGTCGCGCTGGTGCATGACGCGGCCACGGTCAGGGAAGCGCTCGCGCGTATTGTCGAGTTAGCCGCGTAACCGCTCGCAGACGTGTATGGCGTACCGGGCCGATGATCCGGCCCCCCTGCTGCCGCCCTCGATCAGGCACCGGCTGCACGGGTGGCTCTGGAAACTGCTGGGCTTCCTGCTGCTCGCCGCCTGCGCGGCGTTGAGCGCGAGCCTGCTCACGTGGTCGGTGGCCGATCCGAGCCTCACGCGCGCCACCAGCGGTGCGGCCCGCAACCTGCTGGGCCCCCCCGGCGCCATGCTCTCCGATATCGTCATGCAGATGCTGGGGCTGGCCGGCACCTTCGTGCTGCTGCCGCCGCTGTTCTGGGCCTTGCAGCTGCTGGCGGCGGACCAGCCGCCGAGCCTGCGCGGCAAGCTGCTGCTCGCTCCGCTCGCCGTCCTGTTCCTGGCCGGTGCGTTCTCCTCGCTGCCGGCGGCGCCCGGCTGGCCCATGCACCACGGCTACGGCGGCGTGCTGGGCGACCTCGGCCTCGGCTTCCTCGCCAGCCTCCTCGCCCACGTCAATGCCCAGCGCTCGTCGGCAGCCGCCGGGCTGTTTTGTTTCGCCGCCGGGCTCACGGTGCTGATGAGCAGCCTGGGGCTCAGCCGCCAGGAGCTCCGGCGCATCTGCCAGACCGGCATCCGCACCGGCACGCGAGGAAGCCTCGCAGAGCTCGCCGGCTGGTGCAGAGGCATCGGCTCGGAGATCAGGTCGCGCCGTACGCCGCCGGCGGCGCCTCCGACCCACGATCCCTTGCGCGAGCCCCCGAGTTTGCGCGTCGAGCCGCCGCTCGAGGCGCGCGCGGAGCCCATCCCCATCGACGAGGAGGCGCAGGAGCCGGCCGACGTGCCCGTGCTCCGCGACGCCGCCTTCGACCGGATCACCGACCACACGAGCGAAGAGATCGCGAGGCGCTTTGCGCCCGCAACCGCTGCCAAGGCGCGCACGCGAGCAAGCGAGCCGCCGGCGGCCGCCCCCGATCTGCCGGCGGCCGGCCCGGCGCCGCAGCTCGAGATCGCACCGGTGGCGACCGCCTTCCGCCGTCCGCCCCTCAACCTGCTGCGGCGCGCGCCTGCGCCCGTCGGCGCGCGCCTGTCGCAGGCGGAGCTGCGCGCACAGGCGCGACAGCTCGCCGGCCTCCTCGCCGACTTCGGAGTGAGAGGCGAGGTGAAGCAGACCCACCCGGGCCCCGTCATCACCCTGTTCGAGTTCGAGCCCGCGCGCGGCGTCAAGTCGGCGCGCGTGATCAACCTCGCCGACGACATCGCCCGCTCCATGGGCGCGGCCAGCGTGCGCGCCGCCGTCCTGCCGGGCCGCAACGCCATCGGCATCGAGCTGCCGAACACCCGGCGCGAGAAGGTCTACCTGCGCGAGCTGCTGGAGTCGGATGCGTTCCGCACGAGCCGCGCGGCGCTGCCGCTGGTGCTGGGGCGCGACATCGCCGGCGCTCCGGTGGTGGCCGACCTCGCGCGCATGCCGCACCTGCTGGTGGCGGGCACCACCGGCGCCGGCAAGTCCGTCGGCATCAACGCCATGATCCTGTCGCTGATCCAGCAGCTGTCGCCGGATCAGTGCCGCTTCCTGATGATCGACCCCAAGATGCTGGAGCTGTCGGTCTACAACGGCATCCCGCATCTGCTCTGCCCGGTGGTAACGGACCCGCACCGGGCGGTGTCGGCGCTCGGCTGGGTGGTCGCGGAGATGGAGGAGCGCTACCGGCGCATGTCGACTCTGGCCGTGCGCAACATCGACGCCTTCAACGAGCGCCTGCGCCACGCGCACAAGCGGAGCGCACCGGCGGCGCAGGCCGAGGCAGGACTGGCGCCGCTGCCCTACATCGTGGTGGTCGTCGACGAGTTCGCCGACCTGATGCTGGTCGCCGGCAAGGAGATCGAAGCGGCGGTGCAGCGCCTGGCGCAGATGGCGCGGGCGGCCGGCATCCATCTCATCATGGCCACGCAGCGTCCGTCCGTCGACGTCATCACTGGCACCATCAAGGCCAACTTCCCGACGCGCGTCAGCTACAAGGTGGCCTCCAAGTTCGACAGCCGCACCATCATGGGCGAGCAGGGAGCGGAGCAGCTGCTCGGCGAGGGCGACATGCTCTACTGGAACGGTGCC
>DASRDL010000174.1:0-8158 GCA_035652635.1 Hyphomicrobiaceae bacterium
GCGGGCGAGACCGTCGTCGGCCATGATGGCGATCCGCTTGGCCTGGGCCTTGGTCAGGACGGCGTCAGTCGCAACCAGCGCGACGGTGGTCGACGGCGGCGCGCCCCCCTTGATGCGCAGAGCGAGCGCCTCGGGCGGCACGTGCGCCGGCAACCCGAGCCCCCCGAACTCGGCCCCGACCTCGCAGCCGCCGGCCCAGAAGCAGGGGCCATTGCCGATGGTGGCCGAGCCGACGGCGTTGACGACCACGATGGCGCCGACGGCGAAGCCCGAGGCCGTTACGGCGCTGGCCGATCCAAGGCCGCCCTTCAGGGTGGCGGTGGTGGCACCATAGCCGCCGCCGGCCGTGCCGAGCGCGAAGCCTCCTCCCTGCGCCGCCTCCGTCGCCTGCCAGCCGAGCTCCCAGTAGGGCGGCGTGCGGCCCCAATCCTTGTCGCCGCCGTTGAGCAGATCGAAGGTTATCGCCTCCACCGCGATCGGCACGTTGATGTTGCCGATCCTCAAGCCGCGACCCTGCCCGCGCAAATAGGCGAGAGCGCCACCGGCCGCATCGAGCCCGAACACGGACCCGCCGGCGAGCAGCACGGCATCGACGCCGGGGACCGTCATCTCCGGCTCGAGCAGGGTCATGTCGCGGGTGCCGGGACCGCCGCCGCGTGTGACCCCGGAGGCGACGTTGGGCAGGTCGATGACGACTGCCGTGACCCCGGTCGCAATACGGGCGTCGTGTGCGTTGCCGACGCGCACGCCCGCCACATCGGTGATGAGGTTCTGTAACGCCGGCACGCCAGCCCCCGACCAGGCCATCATTCTCTCCCGCCGCCCGCGCGGCGGGTGCGCGTCGCGCGCGTGCTCCTAGCCTACACGCTCACCCTGAAGGTCGGGCACGCCCTCGCGCGCGCCGGCGAGAAGAGACTTGCAGGCATCGAGCTCGGAGGCGATAGAGCGCAACGCCGCCACCTCGAGGGCGCTGAAGAGCACGGGCACGCCCTTGCCTGCCACCGGCGTCGGTGGCCGGCGCAGCGGCGGAGCCCGGGTGGCGCCCGTGGCGCAGCTGGCGCCCGCCGCCTTGACGTGCTCGACGCCCTGCTCGCGCAGGAGTCTCTGCACCCCTTTGATGGTGTAGCCCGCGTTCTGCAGGAGGTCGCGGATGCCCTTGAGCAGCTCCACGTCGCCCGGCCGGTAGAGGCGACGGCCGCCGCCCCGCTTCATCGGCTTGAGCTGTGGGAATTTCATCTCCCAGAACCGCAGAACGTGCTTCTTGACGCCGAGCTCCGCCGACACTTCGCCGATGTTGCGAAATGCTTCCGCCGCCTTCGACAAGGCCCATCCCCGCTAGACTGTGCGGTCCGCCTATTCCGCCGCGTTGCGTCTAGTCAGACCGGTGTTGATTTTCTGCTTCATAATATTGCTGGGCCGGAAGACCAGCACGCGCCTGGGCGTGATGGGCACCTCCTGCCCCGTCTTTGGGTTACGCCCCACGCGCTCGCCCTTGCTGCGGATGCCGAAGGAGCCGAACGAGGAGAGCTTCACCGGCTGCCCCGCGGCCAGGCTCGACGAGATCTCGTTCAAGATCAGCTCGACCAGCTCCTGGGACTCATTGCGTGGCAGCCCTACCTTCTGCACGACCGCCTCTGCGAGATCCGCACGCGTGAGCGTCTTGCCACCCATGACCTCGGCCCCTTCTCCCCTACACCCAACCGTCACAGATGCTAACTGCGGCATTCCCGGGGGTCAACAACAAGCAGCTGAAATTGCACACATAAATCAAGGAGGTGTGGACTTTTACCAACGCGCCAGCGCCGCCCCCCACGTCAGCCCGCCGCCCATGGCCTCCATCAGCACCAGTCGGCCCTCGCTCAAGCGGTGGTCCTCGAAGGCCTGGTTGAGCGCCAGCGGTATGGATGCGGCCGACGTGTTGCCGTGCTTGGCCAGCGTGTAGACGATCTTGTCCTGCGCGATGCCGAGCCGGTTGGCGATGCCGTCGAGGATGCGCTTGTTGGCCTGGTGCGGCACGTAGAGATCGATCTCGCCGGGGGCGTAGCCCGTCATCACCAGCGTCTCCTCGATGACCCCGGAAATCTTCTGCACGGCGTGTCGGAACACCTCGCGCCCGTTCATGCGCAGATGCCCCGTGGTCTTGGTGGAGCCGGGACCGCCGTCGACGTAGAGCAGGTCCTCGAAACGACCGTCGGAGCGGATGCGGGTTGCCAGCACGCCCCGGTCCTCACGGGTGCCGAGCTGGGTCTGCGCCTCCAGCACCACGGCGCCGGCGCCGTCGCCGAACAGCACGCAGGTGCCGCGGTCGTTCCAGTCGAGGATGCGCGAGAAGGTCTCCGCGCCCACCACCACGGCACGCTTGAACTGCCCGGTCTTGAGGAGGTTGTCGGCCACCGCCAGGGCGTAGACGAAGCCCGAGCACACCGCCTGCACGTCGAAGGCGGCGCCCTTGGTGACGCCGAGGCCGGATTGAATGCGCACGCCCGTTGCCGGGAAGGTGCGGTCGGGCGTCGAGGTGGCGCAGACGACGAGATCGACATCGACGGGGTCGATGCCGGCCCGCACCAGCGCCTGGCGCGAGGCGGCGATCCCCAGATCCGAGGTGAGCTCGCCCTCCTCGGCTATGTGGCGCTGCTCGATGCCGGTGCGCTCGCGGATCCAGGCGTCGCTGGTGTCGACGATGCGCGACAGGTCGTCATTGGTCATGATGCGCTTTGGCAGGTGGGCGCCGACGCCGCGGATCACGGATCGAATGATGGCCACTGCCTCACCTCTTCGCTCATGACCGCCAGGAACGCCGGAGCGCCCGGGCAAGTCAAATCCTCACGCCGCCGCAGCCTTACCCGGGGGCTGCGGACTTGCTGGGCGATACGCCCAGTTTGCCGTGCAGGGCCTCGAGGTCCGATGCCAGCCGTGCCAGCACGTCGCTCTCGGCCATTTGGTAGCCCACCTCGATGGCGCTGGCGAAGCCCAGCGCATCGGTGCCGCCGTGGCTCTTGATGGCGATGCCGTTGAGGCCGAGGAAGGGACCGCCGTTGAAGCGGCGGGGGTCCATGCGGTCGCGCAGGGCGCGCAGGCCGCCTTGCGCGAGTACGGCCCCGACCTTTGCAGGCAGCGAGCTCGACAGTGCCTCGCGGATCCAGACCGCCATCTGCTTGGCGGTGCCTTCGGCCGTCTTGAGCGCGATGTTGCCGGCGAAGCCTTCCACCACGACGACGTCGACCACGCCCTGGCCGATCTGGTCGCCCTCGATGAAGCCGCGGTAGTCGAGCGCCGGCTCGGCATTGTCCTTGAGCCAAGCGTGCGCCTGCCGCACCTCCTCGATGCCCTTGATCTCCTCGACGCCGATGTTGAGGAGCGCGACCCTCGGCCGCTCGATCCGGCGCACGGCCCGCGCCATCGCCGCCCCCATCAGGGCGAAGTCTGCGAGCTGGCGGGCCGTGGCGCCGATGTTGGCCCCCAGATCGAGGACGATCGAGGCGCCGGTGAGCGTCGGCCACTGGCCGGCGATGGCGGGGCGCTCGATGCCGGGCATGGTGGTCAGCACCAGTTTGGCCATGGCCATCAGGGCGCCGGTGTTGCCCGCCGAGACGACGAAGTCCGCCTCGCGCTTCTGCACCGACTCCAGCGACAGCCACATGCTCGAGCTGCGGCCTCGACGCACGGCCTGGCTCGGCTTGTCCTGCATCTCGACCACGGCATCGGTATGGATGATGCGCGAATGCGCGGCGAGCTGAGGGTAGGCCTCGAGCAGCGGGGCGATGCGGCCCTCGTCGCCGAAGAGAAGGAAGGTGACGTCCGGATGGCGCTCCAGGGCGAGCGCGGCGCCCGGCAGAACCACGGCCGGACCGGCGTCGCCGCCCATGGCATCAAGCGCGATGGTTCGAGGTGCTGCCATCTCCCCCTGTCCGCCGTTTCCTCAGCTGTCCCGTACGGTCGGGACGGCCCCGGCCGGAACCACGCGCATCACCCCAAGAGCGCCAGACCATAGCCGGTCGCGGCCGCCAGACAAACAGATTCTGGGCACACCCGAAGCCCTGCCGCCGCTCGAGAGGGTCAATGGCGTCAAGCCTTTGGCCTGATCTTTGCCAGCACCGCGAACGGACTGGAGGGGGCGCCGGCGCCGCTGCTCTGCGGGGCCGCCTCGTGCCGATCAAGCGCGGCGTCCGGCGCCCTTGGAAACGGGTCGAGCGCGGCGGCGAGGCATTCGAACACGACGCGGCCCACCGCAAGCTGGCCGCCCACGATCGGCTCCGGTTCGGGCTCGTCGTCGAGGTCGACCGCGCCACCCTCCGGTACCGGCATTCGCTCCTCGGGCCAGAAGGTGACATCGAACTCCTCCTCGAGCGTGCTGGCGACGGGCTCGAGCGTGACGACGCACGCCTGCACCACGTCTGCCCGAAGGCGGCCGGAGACCCTGTAGCGCCCGTCGACGCCGGGCTTGACGGCATACTCGGCCGAGAGGGCATCACAGGCCATGAGGTCCAGCGCGCGCGCCAGGCCAGCGCGCTCCTCGGCCGTCGCCTGGCGCTCCAGTGCCATGCCCGACTCGGGGATGTCGCGCACAGGGTGGTCCCATCGAAGCTCCGCCGTCATGGTCGTAGTTCCTTGCTGCGTGAGGCCGGGCCTCCTCAGGCGCGCCGACGGGGCGGCGGCCATATGAGTCGCCCCGCCAGGATCTGGTCGCCCGGCTGCGCGTCAAGCGCCTCCGCACACCTGCGCGCGTAATCGGCCAGGACCGGGGCATCGATCCGGGAGGCGCCGGAGGAGAGGTAGCCCAGCTGCGCCTCGATCGCCCTTGCCAGTGACATATCGTCGGACCCTGCGAGGCCCGCAAGATAGGCGGCATGGCGGTCAAACAGCGCAGCGGCCGCACGCTTGACCTCCTTTGGCACCCTGAGGTCGGCGAACGTCAGCTCGCGCATGTTGTCGTCCATATCCACGACGAAGGCTTCGTTGATGGCGACCGCCAGGAGCCGGGCCGGCTCCCCCTCGGCCGCGAGCCGGCGCAGCAGCAGGGCAACGTGCAGCACGATCATCTCGAAACGGCCCTGCAGCGTGTCGGGCACACCCCACTGGGCATAAAAGACCTGGTCGCGGGCCTGCGTCACACTCGAGCCATAAAGGCGGCGTGCAACATGCCGCCGATCGCCGCCTTTCCTCAGCCAGTCAAGCATAAGGGGCAAGCCTCGTTCCGTCGCGGGCAGGGCGCGCTGGTTCTGGAGCAGGGCGGACGCCGCGTTGCAAGTTGACGGTCGCTACGATAGCGGTTGAGTCGAGGGTGGAACGACGATTCTCGGGGGCCATCGGGTCATGCGCCGCTTGCTGAGCACGTGTGACAGAGGGGGACCTGCGGTCGCCCCGCGCCGTGCCGTCGCTTGCCGGTTGCGCACGCGCTGCGCCCTGGCCGTCGCGGCGGCCTTGCTGCTCGCCGGCTGCTCCGAGACGATTACCAGGCACGGGTACCTTTTCCAGGAAAGCGATCTGCAGCAGATTTCGCCGGGCATGAGTCAGGAGCAGGTGCGGACCAGTCTCGGCACCCCCACCACGGTCGCCCCGGTCGGAGCGGGCAGCGCCTTCTATTACATCTCGAGCACGGAGAGCCAGTCGGTGTTCTTCGCGCCGAAGGAGACGGATCGCAAGGTGGTGGCGGTCTACTTCAATCCGTCGGGCTCGGTCGACCACGTGGCGCATTACGGGCTCAAGGACGGCAAGGTGTTCGACTTCGTCAAGAACGAGACGCCCACCCACGCCAAGGACGAGGGCCTGCTCAAGCAGCTGTTCCGCAACCTGGGCGTCAAGCAGCTGGGCATGGATTAGAAGCACGCAAGCCGCAACCAAAGCACAAAGAGGCAGCCCCTAGGGGCTGCCTCGCGGTGTCCGTTGCGCGCTCGGGGCGCTGGCGGGGCCTACTGCTGGACGTAGGTGATCTTGCCGTCGGCGCCCTTCTTCCACGTGTACATGACGTAGTCGGGCCGGGTGATGTCGCCCTTCTTGTCGTACTTGAGGTCGCCGATGACCGTCTTGTAGGTCTTGCCGCCGCGGATCTCGGCCGCGATCTTCTTGGGGTCCAGCGACTTCGTGGCGGTTGCGGCCTGGGCGATCACCTCGAGCGCGGCGTAGGTGTAGAGCGTGTAGGCCTCGGGGTTGAACTTCTTGGCCTCGAACTTGGCCACGACCGCTTTGGCCTCCGGCCGCTTGCGCGGATCGGGGGCGAAGGTCATGAGCGTGCCCTCGACGCCCGGACCGCCGATGGCGGCGAACTCGTCGGAGGCGATGCCGTCGCCGCTCATCACCGGCGCCTTGACGCCCTGGTCGCGCAGCTGACGCACGATCAGGCCGCCCTCGGTGTGCAGGCCGCCCCAGTAGACGAGGTCGGCGCCGGCTGCCTTGATCTTGGAGACGAGGGCCGAGAAATCCTTCTCGCCGATGTTGATGCCCTCGTAGAGCACCTCCTTGATGCCGGCCTTCGCCAGCCCCTTCTTGGTCTCGTCGGCGAGGCCTTGCCCGTAGGTCGTCTTGTCGTGGGCGATGGCGATCTTTTTGCCCTTGAAGTTGGCGGCGATGTACTTGGCCGCAACCTCGCCCTGCTGGTCGTCGCGGCCGCAGGTGCGGAATACGTTCCACAAGCCGCGTTCGGTGATCTTGGGGTTGGTGGCAGAGGGCGTGATCATGAGCATGCCGTTCTCGGCGTAGACCTCGGAGGCCGGCATGGTGACGCCCGAATTGAAGTGGCCGAGCACGAACTTGACGCCGTCGCCGAGCATCTTGTTGGCCACCGACACGCCCTGCTTGGGATCGGAGGCGTCGTCGCCGAACACGAGCTCGATCTTCTGACCGTTGATTCCGCCCTTGGCGTTGAGGTCCTCGGCGGCCTGCTCCGCGCCGTTCTTCAGCTGGGCGCCGAAGGCGGCATTGGGACCCGTCAGCGGGCCGGCGACGCCGACCTTGATTTGCGCGGAAGCACCGCCTGCGCCCACGACAGCCGCAGCGGCAATGGCCAGCGCGGGCCAGAACACCTTCTTCATCCAAGGCCTCCTGAGGTTCGTGCCAGTCGCACATCGGGAACGGGCACGCGGCCCGTCTCACGGCTGATGATTCATCGAAAGTTGGACAATGTCACGACCATTTGCACCGGCCCGCGTGCAGTGCAAAGCGGCAGCCGTGCTCAGCCGTTGGGCGCCGCTTCGATGGGGCGCCACCACAACGGCCCCCGGCGGCGGAAGAGCCACCCGTACTGCGTCGCCATCTGCCGCGCCCTGAGCGAACGGTAACCCAGCGAGGCAACGGCAAAAGCCACAGCGAAATCCACGATATAGCTCGAGAGCGAGAACAGCGGCTCCTCGAACAGGGCGAAATGGCAAAAGCGCACCGCGAGCGCAAGCACCAGCATGTAGAGCGGCACGTGCCAGAAGGGTCGCCAGGTTTGGGCGATCGCCTTGCCGGAGGCGTGGGCGGCAAGTCCCCCCATCACTACCGTGACCAGCAGGAAGGTCCACAGCCCGTGCTCTCCGCCCGCGTAGATGGTGCCGAACATTCCGCCGTCTCCACTCAATGGCGGCCGCCTTCGAGATAGGCCTGCCTGATCTCGGGGCGGGCCAGCAGCTCCTTGCCGGTTCCGCTCATGGTCACCAGCCCGCTCACCATCACGTAGGCACGGTGGGCGAGCTTGAGGGCATGGAAGGCATTCTGCTCGACAAGGAAGATGGTCATGCCCTGCCGGTTGAGCTCGGCCAGCACCTCGAAGATCTGCTTGACGATGAGCGGGGCAAGTCCGAGCGAGGGCTCGTCGAGCAGCAGAAGCTTGGGCCGGCTCATCAGGGCACGGGCAATCGCCAGCATCTGCTGCTCGCCGCCCGACAGGGTGCCGCCGCGCTGATCGAGCCGGCGCGCCAGCACCGGAAAGAGGGCGCAGACCTTGGGCAGGTCCTCCTCGAAATGGGCACCGTCGTCGATCTCGGCACCCATCTGCAAATTTTCGCGCACCGTCATGCGCGGGAAGATCCGGCGTCCTTCCGGCGCATGGGCGATACCCAGCCGCGCGATCTCGTGCGGCGGGAGGTGCGATATATCGCGATCCTTGAAGCGGATCCGGCCGCCGGTCAAAGAGAGCTCGGGCCGTGGACGGCCGCAGAGCGTCATCAGCAGCGTGCTCTTA